>CAZRGY010000045.1:0-5738 GCA_964599715.1 uncultured Verrucomicrobiota bacterium
AGCGCACTGGCTCAACAGGGTGACAAGCCCGGTGAAGTCCAAAAGCTGCTCGTCCCCAAAGAACTTATCCCCCCTGCCCCGGTGCTGACGCCAGAGCAGGCACTGAAGTCTTTCAAACTGGCTCCTGGTTTCCGCATCGAAGTGGTGGCTGCGGAACCATTGGTGCATGACCCGGTGGCGATGAGTTTCGACGAGCGCGGCCGCATGTGGGTGGTGGAGATGCGGGGCTACATGCCCAACATCGCTGGCACGGGCGAAACGGAAAAGGTCGGCAGTATCGCCGTGCTCGAAGATACCGACGGTGATGGCCAGATGGACAAGCGCACGGTCTTTCTGGATGGCCTGGTGATGCCGCGCGCAATCTGCATCGTCGCGGACGGCGCACTCGTTTCCGAACCACCGAATCTCTATCACTGGAAAGATACCAACGGCGATGGCAAGGCGGATACGAAGACTTTAGTGGCGGATGACTACGCCAAACAATCCGATTACGCCAAGCTAGGTGCCAAGGCGAATCCGGAGCATGCCTCGAACGGCCTGATGTGGGCACTGGACAACTGGATCTACAGCGCGGATCACACGACTCGCTTCCGTTATGTGGATGGCGAGTTCAAGCGCGAGGCCACCAGCTTCCGCGGACAATGGGGCATCTCGCAGGATGATTACGGCCGCATCGTCTATAACTCGAACAGCGACCAGCTCCGCATGGATCTGGTGCCGTCGCAATATCTGGCACGCAATCCCTTCTATCGCGAAGCCGTGGGCTTAAACGTGGATCCGGTGAAGAATCAGAAGACGTATCCCATCCGCGTCACGCCCGGCATCAATCGCGGTTATCAACCGGCGATGTTGAAGGATGGCAAGCTGGCCAAATTCACTGCCGCCTGCGGACCGGTGATCTATCGTGGCGACAATTTCCCGAAAGAGTATTACGGCAATGCGTTCGTCTGCGAACCTTCCGGCAACCTCATCAAGCGCAACATCCTCACCGACAAGAACGGTATGGTGACGGGCAAGCAGGCCTATGATGACCGCGAATTTCTTGCTTCCACCGATGAACGGTTCCGTCCGGTGAACGCTTACAATGGCCCGGATGGCGCACTCTACATCGTGGATCTTTATCGCGGTCTCATCCAGCACCGCATCTTCCTCACCAGCTATCTGCGCGGGCAGACCGAGGACCGCAAATTGCAGGAACCGATCGGCTTGGGCCGCATCTACCGGGTAGTGTATGAAGGCAAGGCTTTGACCAAGCAACCGCCCTTGGCGCAGGCAACGCCCGTGCAACTGGTCGCCAGCCTCTCGCATCCGAACGGCTGGGTACGTGATACCGCTCAACGTTTGCTGGTGGAAAAACCGGAAGCGACGGCGACGGCCGACCTGAAGAAACTGGCACTCGAAGGCAAGAACCCCTTGGGCCGTCTCCATGCCTTGTGGACTTTGGATGGTCGCCAGCAACTTGACGAAGCCACGGTCGAGCGCGTGTTGAAGGCGGAAAAGAATCCCAAAGTCCTTGCCGCGGCGATCCGCCTCTCGGAGCAGCATTTCGACTCGGAGGACATCGCGACCTTGCTGCCCCTGCTTACCGGCCTGGCCGACAGCAAGGATGGTGATGTGCAGTTACAACTGGCGCTGACACTGGGGCAGTTGAAGGATGAGAGCGCGATCAACGCCCTCATCAAACTGGCCGGCAAGTATGCGGACAATCCTTATGTGCGGGATGGCATCGTCTCCAGCCTCACTTTGCGGGAAGAGGCATTTCTGGAAAAACTGATCACGGACCCGGCCTGGAAAGAGAAATCCAATGACCGCAACAACATCATCAAAGCGTTGGCGCGGGCAGTCTTCAATCACGGTAAAGGCAATCGCGTAGGCACCGCACTTTCCCTGGCGGAAGCGGCCAAACAGAGCTGGCAGCAGCAAGCCTTGCTGGATGGCATGCTGGCCGCGGCACCTCCCCTGCCTAAGGGCAAAAAAAATGCCGTGCCAGTCAAGCGCGTGAAGATGCAAGAAGAACCGGCCGCGTTGAAAGCCCTGCTGTCATCCAATAACAAGACCATCAAGGACCGGGCGACCAAGCTGGACAACTACCTCATCTGGCAAGGCAAGCCGGGCGTGCCACCGGAGCCGCCGGTGAAACCATTGACGGAAGCTGAGCTGGCACGCTTTGAGTTAGGCAAACAGCTTTACGAAATCTCCTGTGCTGCATGCCATCAATCGCATGGCTACGGCATGGAAGGTCTCGCCCCGCCGCTGGTGGATTCCGAATGGGTGGTCGGCAGTCCTTCACGGCTGGCCCGCATCATCTTACACGGGGTACGCGGCCCGATCACGGTCAAGGGGCGCAAGTATGACATGGACATGCCGTCGCTCGGCTCGTTTGAGGACGAACAGATCGCGGCCATCATGACTTACATCCGCCGTGAATGGGAACACACCTACTCACCGATCGATACGAAGTTCGTCACCAAAGCCCGTCAGGAGACGGGCACCCGTGAGGAATCATGGACCGAAGCGGAACTGAAGAAAGTGAAGTAAGCTTTCTGATTGCCTCTGAACAGACTTCGCGCATCATCCGCGCGTCACCGAAATCAATCATATGAAATTGCATGCCCTGTTCGCAGCCCTGCTGCTGCCGCTCACACTGATCGCCGCTGACAAGCCGGACAAAGACGGCTGGATCAGCCTCTTCGACGGTAAGACCTTGAACGGCTGGAAGGCCGCCGGTGGCGCTGGCTCCTTCAAAGTGGAAGACGGCGCGATCGTCGCCAACGGCCAACCGGTCGGCCACCTGTTCTACGCTGGCGACGTGAAGAACCATGACTTCAAGAACTTCGAGCTGATGGTGGATGTGAAGACGGCTGAAGGCAGCAATGGCGGCGTGTATTTCCACACGAAATTCCAAGAGAGCGGTTGGCCGGATATGGGCTTTGAAAGCCAGGTGAACGCCACCCACAAGGACTGGAAGAAAGGCGGCAGCCTCTACAACGTGGTGGACATCAAAGAAGCCCCCGTGGGCGATGGCAAATGGTGGACCTATCACATCATCGTGAAGGACCAGAAGATCACCTTGAAAATCAACGGAAAGACCACGGTGGAATGGACCCAGCCGGAAGGCTACCAGCATCCGACCTCCAAGAACCGCAAGCTCGGCAGCGGCACGTTCGCTTTTCAAGCCCACGATCCGAAGAGCGTGGTTTACTACAAAAACGTCAAGGTGAAGCCCCTGCCCTGACGTTTATTCCCTCTGTCTTTAAGCAAAGGCGCTGCTCAAAAAGGCAGCGCCTTTTTCATGCGCTCGTCTTCTGCTTTGCTGCCCCTTTGACCATCAACCAGATTGTGAAAGCGCCCCAGAGCACGCCGATGACTGAAACCACGATGGCCACGACGCGCACCACCTGTGCGATCTCCTGTTCGTATTGCAGGACATCCCAATGATTCAGCAGCCAGTTCCAGTCATGAATGGTTTCGCCGTCCCCACCGAAAGGCGTCACAAGTTCCAATTCCAGCTTGCGTGAATCAGCGATATACCGGGCCACCCCATGCAGATTCGCCGCCAGCCAGACGAACGAAAAGCTCCAGGCAAAGTAATCTCTCTGCCGCTTGAACATGAAGAGGGAGATCACCGGCACCAAACATTGGACCACAGACCCGCCCAGAATCCCAATGGTCTGCCCTAGCGGACCACAGATAAGATGACCGAACTCGTGGATACCCAGATTGAGGCCACCCAGCAGGCCGTAGTAATCCTCGTCCCGTATATGTTCAAGCGAGATGTAAATCAGTAGGCACCAAAACACCAGCCGACCCGGCCAAGATTTTTCACCGCAGGATTCATGGATATCCTCCCACAACTCTTGCAGCCATTCTTTTACGTATGACATCACTGGAAGTTCCCATGGTTGAGGCCCTTAAGCCCTGCTGCCTAACACCCGTTAACTTTGGCAGCATGTTCTGGTCAGGCCAATTCCATTTCCCGGTGAATATCGGAATGCTTTCTCCCTTTGCACGGACGGCCTAGCAGTTATCTTTCCCGCCGTGGCAAAACCGCAATGCATGGAACTCGGCGAAAGCCGGAACATCACCCGCATCCCCATCTTGTATGAGGATCGCTCCGTCATGGCCATCGACAAGCCGGCGGGCTGGCTGCTCGTGCCCTTCTCCTGGCAGCGCACCCAGCGCAATCTCCAAGCGGCTGTCACCTCCAGCATTTCCGCCGGGCATTTCTGGGCCCGCTCACGCAACCTGAAATTCCTCCGCCATGTCCACCGATTGGATGGCGATACCAGCGGCATTCTCCTCTTCGCCAAGAGCCTTGGTGCTGTGGACACTTACAGTGACCTTTTCGAAACCAGAAAGATGGAGAAGACCTACATGGTCGTCGTCCACGGCGTGCCCAAGCAGACGGAATGGACCTGCACCGCCAAGCTGGAATCTGACCCACAAGAGATCGGCCGCATGCGCGTCAACAACAAGGAAGGCAAGGATTGCGAAACGTCCTTTCGGGTTCTGGAATCGGATGGGCAGACGAGTCTGGTCGAGGCGTTTCCGGTCACGGGTCGCACCCATCAGATCCGCGTCCATCTGCTCGATAGCGGGCATGCGGTGGTGGGTGATGACATCTACGGACCGGATGCCGGCAAAGGGCATAAGCATCTCCCCAAGCAGCGCGCGGCTTTTCCTCTGGGCTTAAGGGCGGCGAGCCTGACCTATTACGATCCCTTCCTCCACAAGAACACCCGCATCAAAGCGCCGTTGGATGAGTTCGTGGCGGCGTTCGGTTTCAAACCGAGGACACCGGTGAAAGCGGAATTACCAATAAACAAAGCCGTCAAACCGACGACTCAGAAGAGCAAGTAGCCGCTTAACTTAGCTCCGCCCATGCGGTTCGATGTGCACCAACACATCCCTGACCTGCGGCATGGCTGCCTTGATGTCGTCCTTCACCTGATGCGCGATATCATGCGCCCGCACGACAGTCATTTGCGGGGCCACCTGCACGTGGATATCGATGAAGAGTTGGTGGCCAGCTTTGCGGATCAGGCATTTCTCGATGTTTCCAACCCCCTCCACCGCCATTCCCAAGGCGCGCACTTTCCGTTCTACGGCTGGGTCGGCTTTCGCATCCATCAATTCATGCGCGGCCGTGCGGAACAACCGGCTGCCGTTCCAGGCGATGATCCCAGCCGCAAATAAAGCGGCCCAATCGTCAGCAGCTTCATAACCCGGTCCGCCGATCAAAGCCACCGCGATACCGATGGCTGCCGCCAGCGAAGTCAACGCGTCACTCCGGTGATGCCATGCATCTGTCTCCACCGCTGTGCTCTCGATGGAGACGGATTCACGGATGACATGACGGAATAGCGTCTCCTTCACCAAAACCACTCCGATGAGCACCGCCAAGGTGAAGGGAGCCGGCATCGAGTGCGGGGTGATGATTTCCCGGATGGCCGTCCCGCCAATCCAGATTGCCGCAAAGATCAACATCGTGGCCACCACCGCGGCAGCGATAGGCTCCGCCTTGCCGTGGCCATAGGGATGATCCTTGTCCGCCGGAGCATCCGCCACCACCAGGCCACGCCAAACGATGACCGAACTGAACAGGTCCGCCAGTGATTCCACCCCATCGGCCACCAAGGCATGCGAATGCCCGACCACACCCGCCACTGTCTTCCCCACCGCTAGGACCGTATTCACGATCATACCGATAAAGGTCACCTTCAAACTGCGCTCTAAAC
>CAZRGY010000045.1:5838-13921 GCA_964599715.1 uncultured Verrucomicrobiota bacterium
AGGACCGTATTCACGATCATACCGATAAAGGTCACCTTCAAACTGCGCTCTAAACGTTTCGTCGCCATGACACTAACCTGCTGCTTTCAAAAATTGTCAGCCTACTATTTCAGCTGGCCGTCCGTATTGGCAAGCCAGTCAAAATTAGGCGGCCCAATGAATTTTACTCCTGCCTGAGTCGTCATTACCGGTGATCTTCCCATTTTCATGGGGCTTTTGCATTGACCGCTTATCGCCCGAACTTAACATTCACCAATCGCTATGACCCGGTTAAAGACGTTGCCTTTCCTGTTATCGCTGCTGCTTTGCGCGGCTTGCGCGACTACGGACAAAACCTCCTCCAAAAAGCGCCCGGGGGTCAGGATCACCAAGGAAGACACCACGCTGACGATCAAAGTCAACGGCGACCTCTTCGCGGTTTACAACTTCGCGGCTGAAGGGGCCAAGCGGCCCTTCTTCTACCCCGTGTATGGTCCCAGCGGCAAATTGACCGTGCGCAATTGGCCCATGAAGGAAGTGCCCAATGAGGAGCGCGATCATCCGCATCATCAAGGCATCTGGTTCGGTCATCGTGAGGTCAATGGCATGACCTTCTGGGATAACAATGCGAACGGCGGATTCCAACGGCATGAGAGATTCTCCAAGGTCAGCAGCGGCAAGCAGGCTGGCCATTTCACGGAAACTGTGCGTTGGGATGACAAAGACGGCAAAGAAGTCTGCCGGGATCATCGCACCATCCGCATCTGGAATCGCCCGGAAGGACGCTTCATGGATTTCGAGATCACCCTCTTCGCCACTGGCGGTCCGCTTCACTTCGGCGATGACAAGGACGGCCTGATGGCCATCCGCGTGGCCGAGTCCATGCGTTTGAAAATCCCCAAAGAATGGAATAACCGCAAAGCAGGCATGAAGCCGGGCGAAGGGCACATCGTCGTGAGCGATGGCTCAAGGGACGAGGATACTTGGGGCAAGAAAGGTCCGTGGTGCGATTATTACGGCCCCGTGGATGGCGAAACGATCGGGGTGGCCATCTTCGATCATCCGGACAATCTCCGCTACCCCACTTGGTGGCATGTACGCGATTACGGTCTCTTCGCCGCGAATCCATTTGGCAAACGTCACTTCGAGAAACTGAAAGACGAGCATGCGGGGGCTTACGAATTGCCCGCCGGAAAAAGCATCACGTTCAAGTATCGTTTCTATTTTCATCAGGGAAATGAAGTGCAGGCGCGGGTGGCCGAGCACTACGAGGAATATCTGCGTGAAACTTCTTTGCGCCTGACCGCCCGTTGATTTAACCTTTACCCCAAGCTCCTATGAAGAAACAAACACGTCGTAGTTTTCTAAAAACCTCGCTCTTTGCCGGGGCCACCATCGCGTGGACCGCGAAGTCCTGGGCTCAAGTCCCGGGTGCCAACAGTTCCATCCGCGTGGGTACCGTGGGTTTCCGCAGCCGTGGACGCAGCCATATCCAGGGCATGGTCAAGCTCGCGCCTGAAGGTGTGAAATATGTGGCCCTGTGCGATGTGGATCAAAAAGTCCTCGAGGGCGGCAAGGAAGCCCTGGCCAAAATGAAAGATCCGCAGAACGTGGATACCTACGTGGACATGCGCAAGATGTATGAGCGCAAAGACCTCGATGTGGTGACCATCGCCACGCCCAACCACTGGCACGCGCTGGGCGCCATCTGGGCCATCCAGGCCGGTAAAGATGTGTATCTGGAAAAGCCGGTTTCCAATAATGTATGGGAAGGCCGCAAGATCGTCGAAGCCGCCCGTAAGTATAGCAAAATCGTCCAGACCGGCACGCAAAGCCGTTCCAGCCACGCCATCAAAGAGGCAGTGGAATGGGTGCAGGCCGGCAACCTCGGCAAGATCAAGATCGGCCGCGGCCTGTGCTACAAACCCCGGGCAAGCATCGGTGATACGGATGGACCGCAAAAAGTCCCCGAAACGATCAACTACGACCTGTGGTGCGGCCCTGCCCCGCTGAACCCGCCGATGCGGAACAGCAAAGGCAATGGCCCCATCCACTACGAGTGGCACTGGTTCTGGGATTACGGCAGTGGTGACTTGGGCAACCAGGGCATCCACCAGATGGATATCGCCCGCTGGTTCCTCGGTGAAGATCAACTTTCACCACGTGTATTCAGTGTCGGTGGACGTCTCGGCTATGTGGATGATGCCGAAACGCCGAACACCCAGATCGTCTATCACGATTACGAAAAAGCTCCGTTGATCTTCGAAGTCCGCGGTTTGCCCGAGAAGACCGGGTCCAAGAACATGGACAAATACATGGGCGGCAGCGTGGCGGTGATTATCGAATGCGAGAACGGTTACGTGCTCGTGCCGAACTACACCAGTGCGACCGCTTTCGACAATAACGGCATGAAGCTCAAGGAGTGGAAAGGAGCCACCGATCACTTCGACAACTTCATCCAATGCGTGAAGAGCCGCAATGTCGGCGACTTGCATGCAGACATCTGGGAGGGTCACCTCTCCAGCGCCTTGTGCCACACAGGCAATGTCTCCTATCGCCTCGGGCAAAAAGCCTCACCGGACGAGATCAAGGAAAGCATCAAGTCCAGCCCGGGCGCTGTAGAGACCTTCGAGCGTATGGCCCAGCATCTCGCGGCCAACGGCGTGGATATCAGTAAGGATCAGGTGACGATGGGACCGGTCCTGAATATGGATCCCAAGGTGGAAAAATTCATCGGTAACAGCGCCGCTGACAAACTGCTCACCCGTGAATACCGGGCACCATACGTGGTGCCAGATCGGGTCTGATATCACTCTAGAAACAGCAACGGGTTCCGCTCTTAGGATCGGAACCCGTTTTTTATTTCCGGAATGCGAGGCCGCTCGAGCTTATGATTTGATATCGCGCAATTGGAACACGGTGCAACCGACCACAAGGAAAGTGAGATTAAAGCCAGTTAATATACTTACTGATTCCCAAATCCGTGTCACCGGTATCGGTTGCGCCAGCATGAATTGCCAAAGGTTCAGATGATACGTGAGGAACCAGTATTGGATATCCTTGAAGAACGGGATGTTCATCAGGATGAAGTTCAGGAAAACAAAGGAAAGCGCGAGGATCGTCGCCGCCGCCGGCTTCACGTTGAAACAGGAGAACATGAAAGCCAACGTCATCACCGTTGTCGCTTTGTATGCCATCAGGAGATGCGCACCAGTATAGTGGCTCAATCCATCAGTCGCGTTGAAAACACTGAAAAGCTCTCCTGGGATGAAAGCGAACAAACCGCCCCAAGGAAACCAGATGGAAGCGAAGGCGACTCCGAATACCCCAAGCGCCAACACTGAAGCCACCGAGAAGACCACCCCGGCCAGCCACTTCACCATCAGGAGACGTATCCGCGAGATAGGACGCGACAGAATCATCCGCAGCGTGCCGTCTTCCGCCTCCTTTGCCACCAAGTCTCCCCCCACCAGCGAGACATAGAGCGGCAACATCATATATGCGATGGGAAACAGCATGATGGTGGCGATTGTCAGGCTCGAGATGAACTCGTCCGGCAGATAGCCATTCCCCTCGAGCGTATTTTTCATACCGCGCGCCGCATTGGAGAAACGGAAGATCAAGACCACCAGATTCTGCGCCAGCAGGAACATCAGGAAGCCGATATACGTCCGCTTCTTGCCGAAGAGCTTCCAGAGTTCGTTACGCAGTTGCAGCCAGAGCATGTGTGATCCCTTTAATTCTTCCCGGCGGCTGACCTCACCAGTGACAGGTAAAAATCCTCGAGTGTCGCTTGATGCACCGTCATCTCATGCACCTGAAAACCGCGCTTCACCAGATACTCCACCAATTGATGCGGCTCAGCTTTATCCGCCAGCGCAAATAGATCCGGCTCACGCTCTTCAGCGATCAATCTCGCTTCCCGTAATTGCGCCCGCGCCTTGTCCGGGTCGGAAGTCTTCAGCCGCACCCAAGTCCGCTCGCCGCGCACATCCTTCAGGCTACCCTCGAACACCTTCACACCCTTTTGCATCACCGCGATGCGGGTGCAGAGTTGTTCCACTTCATTGAGCAAATGCGATGACAACAAAATCGTCAGCCCCAGCTCCTTTTGCAGACGCACGATGGTGTGACGCATTTCGTGAATGCCCTCCGGATCCAAACCATCACTCGGTTCATCGAGGATGAGTAACTCCGGATTCGGCAACAACGCTTGCGCCAGCGCCAACCGCGTCCGCATGCCGTGCGAATACGTCTTCACCGCCGCCTTCTCGCGACCGGTCAACCCCACCCAATCGATCACTTCGCGCAATCTCGCCGCAGAAGTCGGTGCCGTGTAATGGCTGAGTATCTCCAAGTTTCGCCAGCCGCTGAGGTAATCGTAAAAAATGGGTGCTTCGAAGATTGCCCCCACCTTCTCCAGCGCCTTCTGTCGATACCGGGTGACATCATGTCCGCAGATGAACACTTCTCCCTCCGTCGGCCACACTTGCCCCAGCATCATGCCGATGCACGTGCTCTTGCCTGCGCCATTGTGGCCCAGCATCCCAAAGATTTCGCCCTTCGGCACGGACAGATCCATCCGCTCCACAGCGGGCCGTTTCCCGAAGACCTTGCGCACCCCTTTGAGTTCGATCACTTAACCCCCTCCACCGCCAATAGGTTTTTGATATGCCCGTCGGCGTAGAGGTAATTCACCGCCTTGTCTTCACCCCGCGCACGATGGAACGATTCTTTGTCAAAAAACAACGGCACCTGATGCGATTTGAAATTGATCGAGAAGATGCGGAACCGATCCTCCGCCTGACCATTCACCAACACGTTCCAAGCATAGCTGGAGCCCGTTTGCAGGAAGAGCTGCTTGTCATCCGATGGACACTTCCAGACCTGCGCTGCGCCTACGAAATTCGAGAGCACACGATCCGGGCTACTCGGAAAATTCGTCATAAACGGATTCGTCGTCACTGGCCGATCATACATCGTCGGCATGCGTTGATTGTTCTGATCCACGAAGAGCTGCAGTCCCACCCCCAATTGCCGCAGGTTGCTCAAGCACTGTGTCGCTTGCGCCCCGGCCTTCCCCTTCGCGATCACCGGCAGCAGCAGCGACGCCAGTATCCCGATGATGGAGATCACCACCAGCAACTCCACCAGTGTGAAGGCTCGTTTGCTGTTGTGCTTAAGCTGTTTCATCGCAAATCTCATACGTCACCTGCGGAACAACCTCCCGCTCTCCATCGTCTTTTGCAATTCTTCCATGAACGGCGCCAGTTCCGCCTTCGTCTGCGCTGAGCTATCCTTGTAAAATGAGTTTAGCCCCATCTTCACCACCTTCTCCTGCAGTTCCGGCGTCAATTCCGGCTCGCGTTCACCACGCTTCTTCTTCCCATCTTCCAGCGACGCCAGATCTCCGCTTTCCTCCCGCGCCTTCCGCATCCGCTTCACTGCTTCGTCGATCGCTTTCTGGCGCTTATCCTCTGGCATCTCCTCAAACGCCGTCATCATCTGCTTGAAACCAGTAGGTAAGGTATCCTCCAAGAACTGCGCCTTCTCC
Source organism: uncultured Verrucomicrobiota bacterium (assembly GCA_964599715.1). Lineage (GTDB taxonomy): Bacteria > Verrucomicrobiota > Verrucomicrobiia > Limisphaerales > JAEYXS01 > JAEYXS01. The sequence continues at coordinate 11,372 of CAZRGY010000045.1, forward strand.
GCATCCGTCATCTCCTTGAAGAGCCGGTTCCACTCTTCATCCATCCGTGCCTTACGCCGGTCTTGATACGCCAACGCGTTGAGCATCCCCGCCAGTTTCTTCAGCCGCTTCGCCCGGTCTTCCGCCGACAAGCCGCTCAAATCCGTATCCCGCAAAGACATCGCCACCTTTTCCACCGTCACCTTCGCATTCCGCGCGATGACATACCCCGTGATCGCCACCACCCATACCGCCACGAAAGCGGTCACGGCGATCAACACCACACGTTTTTGTCTCTGGGTCACTTGTTCAATGTATTAAGATTTATTGATTTGAAAAGCCCTTAACAGTAGCACCTCTCGCGGGATTCTCATACCAGATCACCCCTAGATTCGCCCGTTCCTCACAAGTCAGCACATCCAGGTCGCCATCCCCGTCCAGATCCAATAACTGCACCAAGTCATACTTGATCCCCTCCGGCCCGCTAATTTCCCGCGCTTTCCATTCGCCTTTCCACGGATCCTCAGGTGCTTCCAGCCAAAACACACCCGACTTCGGTGCCTCCGAATGTTCACAAGATCCAACCAGATCCATCCGCCCATCTCCATTGATATCCCCGATGGCGATTCCCTTCGCGCCACCCACTCCCGGCGGCAAGGCGATACTCCGCTCACTCCATCTCCTGCCTGTGCTGTCCAGTCGACGGCACAACCGCAACTCGCCCGGCCTCACCGCCACCACCACATCCTGCAATCCATCCCCATCCAAGTCACCCTGCCGCAAGAACATCGCCTCCTGACCCTCCGCTCCGATCAAATGCTCCTTCCACTTCCCTTTCAATTTGTCCGTGCCCGGATGCTCCAGCCAAAAGCACCCGCTCCGTTTCCCTTTGCGATCCGTGAACAACACATCCTGGTCTCCATCCCCATCCATATCCACCGCCTCGATGGACATCACCCAGCCCAGTGGACGCAACGCATGCCATTGCCAAACCCTCAACTCTCTTGCCTTATCCGGCACTTCCCACCAGCCCAATTCCGCTCCGGCATTCTTGCCACCCGCCAAAATCTCCACGCCCTTCTTTCCATTTAGCTCCGTTGGCGTCGCATACATCCACATCATCTTATCCTTGGCTGCCGGAATGGTTTCCATGCGCCAGCCTTCCGTCTGCCAATAATCCTTCTTCGGCGCCCAATGCACCTGCAGTGAACGCTGCTTCCCCTCCGCTGAACTCACCACGTCCATCGCTCCATCTCCATCCATATCCACCAACATCGCATCCTCCACGGACGGCACCTTCCCCACCGTCACCGCCGACCACGCTTGCTTCGCCGCCTTGGGACCGGGATTCCGATACACGCGCACCGTGCCGCCCTCTTCCCATCCCGTCACCACATCAGCCAATCCATCCCCGTCCACATCCGCCAGCCTCACCCCATCCGCCCCGCGCGACGTCCCATCGATCACATGCCGCACCCAAGCCTTCCCCGGTAATCCCTGTGCCTTCGCGCCGACCATGAAAGCCATCACCGACAAAACACCCAACCCGACCTTGGATAAAAAGCGGAATGGAGATAGCGCACGCATAGGCTTCAGTGATTCCCGCGAAGATAACACCTCGCGCGCCACAAGAAAGCCCATAGCACCATCACCGTCTTGCCCTCCTGGCGAACTTCTTTCACCTTTGCTATTCACATCTTCCTCCATCTCCATCCGCAGACACACTTCGTCTGTTATTCTTATTTCTCATATGAGGATTCGCCTGTGTTCGAAAAACACCGCTCTACCTCTCCTTTGCCAACAACGATGTGCCAGCACTGAAAAATTCTATCAGAAAACCGCTATTCTGCCATCGGATTTCCTTAAAACTTATTCACCAAACCGAACCATTTTGTCCTGAGCAACATGCGAAAAACCCTCCATGCGTAACCCGTCATTTCCCCTACTAAAATCTCAAATCCATCATTCGCAACCACTCCTCGGCCATCGGCCATCGGCCATCGGCCATCGGCCATCGGCTATCGGCTATCGGCTATCGGCTATTTTCCCAAGTCCACCTGCATCACTCTCCGTCCCCTCTGCGCTCACTGCGTTCTTTTGCGGTGAAGCCCTTCCCCTCAACTCCCTACCAGGCCAATTGTCTCATTGCCAAAATCCCCCTAACCTGCTGGAATCCAACCAAGGATGAAACCTGCCGCACCAATCCGTCCGGCTCTAGGCCAAACCCAGTTTGGCCGAATACCATGTTCGGCATGAAGACTCTCGACATTGCCGCTTTCGCCGAAATCACCAGACGAGTGATTGAGAAGGATGGCTTTGACGGGTATCTCCCTACTCTATGTGTGCCAGCTAGAAAGCACATGAGCGTGTTGGAGGGCATCCCCATTGAGAAGTTGGGGCAGCTTCGAGATATCGCACTGTCATGGGCTGAGAGAAAGGCTGGTGCGGACGTAGAGTTTTTCCTCGCTTACAAGGAAGACGCTGAGAGATTCAGGATAGTCCATCGCTTTAGCGACGGGACGGAGGAGCGGCTGTTCTCCGCTCATCGCGAAGTTACATGAGATCGTTGCC
>CAZRGY010000045.1:13931-14301 GCA_964599715.1 uncultured Verrucomicrobiota bacterium
GGCGCGTGGTCGCTCAGCTTCATACGTTAGGCCACTGCACACCGTGGAAAACCAGCAGACAGTTATTTACGACTCCAAGCAGCACGGAATCACACAGATTATGCAGCTTCATCGGAGAGGCGTTACGTTTCTGTGCCCGCATTGCCGTTCTCCCTTCATCGTCGCCCTCACCTACGAGGAGGCAAACCGTCATAAGGTTCACACTGGAGTTTACTGCTCGCAGGACAGGAAGCATTTCACCATGATGATTGAGTCACGACCATGACAACGCCACCTCATGCGCTGCAGCTAACCCGGCCATCACGTCCAGGTTGCAATCCAACGCCCTCGTGGGCCTGTTCGTTAGGCCGCATGAGCACGCCATGAGTGA
>CAZRGY010000046.1:0-14198 GCA_964599715.1 uncultured Verrucomicrobiota bacterium
CATGCTCTCGTTGGCTTCGATGAAGCGCTTATCCCGCCCGAACAGTGCCATGCCCAGCGGCGAATTGGCGAAGGCGCTCTGGAAGCGCTGCTGCGACTCGCGCAGTTCAACTTCCATGCGCTTGCGGTCGGTGATGTCGGTCAGCTGCGTCAGGTAGTACACTGGCTGGCCGTCTTCGGTCTGGATCACCGCGGCATTAAGCAGCGCCCAGACGATGTGGCCGTCTCTATGGATGAAGCGCTTTTCCTGCTGGTAACGCTCGATCTCACCCGCTTCCAGGCGGTCGCGAGAATACGGTCGGGGGTTGAAGCTGCCAACCTCCTTGACCTCGAAGTTTTGGCCCGAGTGGAGCAGTTTCACCATCATGCCAGGCTTCAACTCACCATTGAACACGCGCACATGCGTCACAACCCCCTTATAGGTGTCGTAGTACGAATCAAAGGCCAGAGCTTGCAGGCTCTTTTCTCCCGTCGGCTTCGGTGGCGGCACCCGCGCAACGATAGCTTCCAAAATATCCTCGATCCCGATGCCCATCTTGGCACTGCACGGAATCGCCCACTCGCTGGGCACAGCCAGGACATCTTCCAGCTGCTGTAAAGCCTGCGGCACGTTGGCGTGGCCCAGATCGATCTTGTTGATGACCGGGATGATCGCCAAATCTTGTTTCGCAGCGAGGTGGTAGTTCGCCACCGTCTGGGCCTCTACGCCTTGGGCCGCATCAATCACGAGTAAAGCCCCTTCGCAGGCGCTTAGACTGCGCGACACTTCATACGCAAAATCCACATGACCCGGGGTGTCGATCAGGTTTAGCTCATAAATCTCACCATTCTTGGCTTTATAGAGCATGGTCACCGGGTGCGCTTTGATCGTGATGCCGCGCTCCTTCTCTAAATCCATGGCATCAAGCATCTGCTCGGACATATCGCGAGTGGCGATGGTGCCGGTCATGTGCAGCAGACGATCGGACAAGGTGGTCTTGCCGTGGTCGATGTGGGCGATGATGCTAAAATTCCGTATGTGCGCTGAATCCATGCTGTTACAACTGTGATTGGCAAATAAAGCGAGGAGGCAAACCCAGCATCCGTCGCCTGCAAATGACAGAGGCGAGAAGATACTCGCGCCGGGCAACTTGGGAAGGGAAAACTTACGGTTTGGCCGGGGATTTAGGAACTATGTCGGCTTTGTCGTCCTTATGCGTGGCGTGCCACTTTTCGAGATAAGCCTGCACCTCATCGTGGCGTGACATACGGAACGGGTCCCGGATGGCTTTGACAAGATCCAAGGGAGTACGCTTGTTGGCAGATCGCATATTGAAATCTCCTCCCCACTTGTCCAACACCTCCAACACCTCTTTGTGACCTCCTTGAGCAGCAAAATGGGCTGGGGTAAACTTTGCTGCATTCACAGCATTCACCCCTAACTTCAACTCCAAAAAAGTCTTCACTAGAGCGGGACTACCCCCGCCCGCAGCAAGATGAAGAAAGCTATTTCCATAGTTATCAATGAAATTGTAGTCTGCACCCGCCTTGACCAATGCACGAAGGGACTCATCACTGGAGCCCATTATGCTCATGTTGATCGGGCGACGTCGAAAGGCATCTTGGGCATCTACCTCAGCGCCATGTTTTAACAACAGTTCCACCAGACTCCCATGGCGACGATGTGCGGCAACATGAACAGGAATCACTCCTTGATTATCTCTCCCATTCACCTCGGCATGAGCATCAATCAGTAATCTCGCCACCACGTAGTGCCCCTCAATCATGGCTCGATGAAGTGGAGTTTGACCGAATTTGTTGCGGGAATTGACCTCTGCCCCTTGCGTAAGCAGATAGGACACCAAGTTTGTGGATCCCTTCAAAGCGGCCAGATGCAAAGGTTTATTGTGCTGCAGATCTTTTGCTTTCATCAAGCTGGCGTCGTCTTGCAATAGTTTCAGGGCTTCTTCAAAACGCTCATCAAGGATCGCACGGTGGACTTCTCCGGCGGGACAACTGGCTAAGGCCAGTCCCCATATAAAAAGCCAGAGTGTCCAAAGGCGAACGGCCTTGATGGTAAATTGAGCACACATGGAAAACATGAAAATACTATCGGCCGCGGAGTCTCCGGGCAATGAGAGATTATGCAGGACAAGCCCCCCTGCCCTCCTGACAGAAGGTAACCGTTGACGCTTACAATCCGTCTGATAGCGTTCGCCGGTCCCCACGGCGTGTTGTCGTGGGCAATATTGATCAAATGAAACAAGTTACTGCGGCAATTCTCGCCGTTACCATGGTTGCCACGGCTGCCATGGCGGCGGATTCATCCCTCAAAGATACCAAGGACAAGCTCGGCTACGGCATCGGCTTGGACATGGGCAAAACTTTCAAGAAGCAAGGGCTTGAAATCAATCCCGACGCCCTGCTCAAAGGCTTCAAAGACGGCATGTCTGGTGCAGAGCCCAAGATTTCCGAAGAGGAGATCAAGGCCACCTTCATGGCCGTGCAGCAAGAAATGGCCAAGAAGCAGATGGAAGAAGCTGCACAAGCCTCCAGCAAGAACCTGAAGGAAGGGGCTGATTTTCTGGCGGCCAACAAAAAGAAAACAGGCATAGTAACGACTGCTTCTGGTCTGCAATACAAAGTTCTTACCAAAGGGACCGGAGCGAAGCCTACGGCTACTAGCGTGGTCAAGACTCATTACCGTGGCACCCTGCTGGATGGCACGGAATTCGACAGCTCATACAAGCGCAATGAGCCCGCTGAATTCGAAGTGGGCCAGGTCATCAAAGGCTGGACGGAAGCTCTGCAGATGATGCCCGTGGGCTCCAAGTGGCAGCTCTTCATCCCGGCTGACCTTGCCTATGGCGAACGCGGTGCCGGCGGCACGATCGCGCCAAATTCCACCCTCATCTTTGAGGTGGAATTGCTCGCCATCAAGTGATCGGCTCACAGATTCATCAGATAAAGACCGGCAATAGCTGCCGGTCTTTTTGCTTTTAGAGACAAGTCAAGTTGAGTTAAACAGTCTGCTCGACAGCCAAGTGTGATGAGCCGTAGCAGCAAAATCATTCAGCAAACCAACAGCGGCAGGCGCGCATTCTTGCGCAAGCTTGTTCTGCTAAGTTTGACTGCATCCCCTGCCCTGGCGGAAGCGAAGACCATCTCCAAGTCACGGATACTGCACACTCAGAGAGTTCGTGAGACAACGAGCAAGTTGAAGATATCCAGCACACGGTGGAAATGGATCATAGCACATCATAGTGCCATCAAGTATGGCAATGCTGCCATCTATGGACGCACCCACCTTGATCGGGGCATGGAAAACGGACTGGCCTATCATTTTATCATCGGTAATGGAATTGATTCAGGCGATGGCGAGATTGAGGTTGGTCCAAGGTGGCAAAAGCAATTGGATGGCGGCCACGTGCACCGCGAGGACATGAATAAAGTGGGCATCGGGATTTGCCTGGTGGGCAATTTCGAAGAAACCCGGCCGACGGCAAAACAGGTCGCCGCTTTGCAAGAACTGATCGATTTCCTGCGGGGAGAAACCTGGGGTAAAAAGCTCAAATTTGCCGTGCATAAAGAAGTAGCCCCTGGACGAACCCTATGTCCTGGTAGAAATTTTCCTTTGAGCAAAATGCACAGTCTTTACGGCAAAAATAAAGTTCCCAAAGCGGTCTGAGAGACCGAATGCTCATAAACCCCTCCTCCCCCCTGCTGTTCCGCTTGAGGCCAACTGCTTAGCAGCATCCTTCCGGGATTAAGCTTTTCAAGATGCCTGAATTTAGCCGCGAGCTTGTCTAAAGCGGCGTAGAAGCACCAGTCAAAGCACTGCAAGAATCGGCTTAACCTGTTTATTAAAAGGTAGTTGCATCCTTATAGCTTTAATCATAATATTCATATCTACATATCAAGATACGTTGATTTTTAATTTGAAATAGTAACTTGTGATGCTTAACTTCAAAGACATAGGGAATTGCTAGACAGTTTCCAGTTAATGTTGTGTCAACGCCATCAAAATACACGATCAGCTCGGCAGAGGTGCTGCAGAAGCTCCTCAGGGAACGTATAGCCATCATCGACGGTGCCATGGGCACCACCATCCGCACCTACGGCATGAAGGAGGCGGATATCCGGGGAGAGCGGTTTGCGGATTCTAAAAAAGATCTGCTGAACAACGGCGACCTATTCTCCCTGACGCAGCCTAAGATGATTTGCGACATCCATCGGCGCTTTCTGGAGGCAGGGGCCAATATCATCGAGACCAACACTTTTTCCGCCACCAGCATCGGCCAAAGCGAATTCTTCGTTGATGACCCACGCGAGCATGGCGGCCGCAAAGATCCTGAGTTTTACCAGAAAATCATCGAGGATAAGTTCCTCAATGAACTGGCTTGGGAGATTAATGAGCAATCCGCCCGTCAATGCCGCGAATGGGCAGATCGCATAGCGAACAAGGATGGCAAACCACGTTTCGTGGCTGGAGCTGTGGGCCCGTTGACCGTGTCACTCTCCAATTCGCCAGATGCTGATGATGCGGGATTTCGTGTGGTAAACTTTGATCAGGTCAAGGCGGCTTACCTGAATCAGATTCGCGCCTTGATCGCGGGCGGTTCAGATATCCTGATGGTGGAAACCATCTTCGATTCTCTGAATGCCAAAGCAGCACTGGTAGCGATCCAAGAAATTTTCGACCAAGATAAGATCAAGCTGCCGGTTATCATTTCCGCGGCAGTTGGCCGCGGTGGTGAGACGATGATCTCAGCGCAAACGGTGGAGGCATATTGGAATGCGATGAAGCATATCCAGCCTTTGGCTATCGGCCTGAACTGCTCACTCGGACCTGATTTGATGCGGCCGTTCCTGGAAGAGCTGGCCACGAAATCCGATGCTTACATCTCCTGCTATCCAAACGCAGGTCTGCCTAATCCATTGTCTGAAACTGGCTTCGATCTGAAACCGGAAGACATGGGCAAGTATTTGGGTGATTTCGCCAGCAGCGGTTTGATCAATATTGCCGGTGGCTGCTGCGGCAATACGCCGGAACATATCGCAGCGATCGCCAAGGCTTTGGAAGGCAGACATCCACGAGAAGTCGCGGCTAAACGAAACCGCACGATATTCTCCCCTGCTCCGCTTGAATCAAAGAATGTCACTGCCGCGAAGGCTGAAGCCGCAAAGACTGTTGAGCCTACGCGACCATTACGTCTCAGCGGTTCGCAACCGTTCACCCAGCAAATCGGCACTTACATCATGATCGGTGAGCGGACGAACGTGGCCGGCTCGCCTAAATTCGCCAAGCTCATCAAAGAAGGCAAATACGATGAGGCGGTAAGCATTGCGCGTCAGCAAGTGGAGAACGGCGCGAACATCATCGATATCTGCATGGATGAAGGTATGATCGATGGCGTCGCGGCCATGACCCGATTCCTGCTCCTGCTGGCTTCCGAACCTGAAGTGGCCAAAGTGCCGTTCATGGTCGATTCCTCCAAATGGGAAGTCATTGAAGCAGGCTTGAAATGTTTGCAGGGCAAAGGCGTAGTGAACTCGATCTCCCTCAAAGAAGGTGAGGAGAAGTTCAAAGAGAACGCTCATAAGATATTGAAGTATGGAGCTGCCGTCGTGGTGATGGCTTTTGACGAACAAGGCCAGGCAGCCAGTTATGCGGAGAAGATACGCATCTGTGAGCGCGCATATCGTATCCTGGTGGATGAGGTGGGTTTCCCGCCGGAAGACATCATTTTCGACCCCAATATTCTTACGGTCGCTACAGGTATTGAGGAGCACAACAACTACGGCATGGACTTCATCGAAGCCACACGCTGGATCAAGCAGAATTTGCCCCACGCGAAAGTCAGTGGTGGTGTCTCCAATATCTCTTTCAGCTTCCGCGGCAACAACGCGGTGCGTGAAGCCATGCACAGTGCATTCCTATACCACGCCATCAGTGCGGGGATGGATATGGGCATCGTTAATGCCGGCATGTTGGAAGTTTATGAGGAAATCAAGCCAGAGCTAAAAGAGCTCGTGGAGGATGTCTTATTGAACCGTCGTCCCGACGCTACAGAGCGTTTGGTGACGTATGGTGAAAAGCTCAAGGCGGAGAGCAGTGGCGCTGTGGCCACCGAGAAGAAAGAGGAAGAGTGGCGCAAAGGCTCGGTGGAGCAACGCCTCTCGCATGCCTTGGTAAAAGGTATCGACACCTACATCGATGCGGACACTGAGGAAGCACGTGCCAAGCTGGGCAAGCCGTTGTTGGTGATCGAAGGTCCGCTGATGGATGGCATGGGCGTGGTCGGAGACCTTTTCGGTGCCGGCAAAATGTTCCTGCCTCAAGTCGTGAAGTCAGCACGCGTGATGAAAAAAGCGGTGGCTTATCTCACGCCTTTCATGGAAGCAGAAAAAGCAGCACAGATAGCCTCCGGACAGACGGTGAAAGCCCAAGGAAAAATCGTGCTCGCGACAGTGAAAGGAGATGTGCATGACATCGGCAAGAACATCGTAGGTGTGGTGTTGGCATGTAATAATTTTGAGGTCATCGACATGGGCGTAATGGTTCCTTGTGAGAAGATCTTGGAACGGGCCAAACAGGAAAACGCCGACATCATCGGCTTGAGCGGGCTCATCACCCCTTCTCTGGATGAGATGACTCATGTGGCACGCGAGATGGAGCGGTTGGGACTCAAGACTCCCCTGCTCATCGGCGGTGCCACGACCAGTCGCGCCCACACTGCGGTGAAGATTGCACCGCATTACAGCCAGCCAGTGGTGCATGTGCTGGATGCCAGCAGGGCTGTGCCAGTGACCACGACTTTGCTCAATCCCGAAGATAAGAAGAGCTTCGTGCAGAAACTCAATGAGGACTACGAGAAGCTGCGCGAACAACATGCGGGGCCAAAGCAAAAGCTCATCAGTATTGATCAAGCCAGGGCTAATGCCCCTAAATTAGCTTACGAAGGATTGACGAAACCGGAGTTCACTGGAGCACGGGTGATTGCGGACATGGATCTCGCGAAGCTTCGTGATTATATCGATTGGTCACCGTTCTTTCACACTTGGGAATTGCGCGGGCGGTATCCCTCCATCCTCCAGCACGAGAAATATGGCGTAGAAGCCACCAAACTGTTCAACGATGCGAACAAGCTTCTGGATGAGATCATCGCGAAGAAGCTTATCCAGGCAAAGGGAGTCTACGGGTTCTTCCCGGCGAACCGCAAAGGCGCGGATGATGTGGAGCTCTTCAGCGACGAGTCACGCAAGGATTCATTTATGACTTTGCATTTCCTGCGCCAACAACATGCGAAAGAAGCGGGGGTGGCCAATTGGTCGCTGGCAGACTTTGTGGCCCCGGCTGGCACGCCGGATTATTTCGGAGCCTTTGCGGTCACGACAGGTATCGGCCTCGATGATCTGGTGAAGAAATACAAGGCCGACCTTGATGACTACAATGCCATCATGGCGGAAGCCATCGCGGATCGCCTGGCCGAAGCGTTTGCCGAATACTTGCACAAGCAGGCTCGCCAGGAATGGGGTTACGGCAAAACAGAAAACCTTAGTGCCGAAGACCTGATAGAAGAGAAATATCGCGGCATCCGCCCAGCTCCCGGCTATCCGGCCTGTCCTGACCACACGGAAAAAAAACTCTTGTGGCAACTCCTAGATGTGGAAAACAAAACCGGAATCAAGCTTACGGAATCATGTGCCATGTGGCCGGGCAGCAGTGTGAGCGGCTTTTATTTTGGGCATCCTGACTCGAAGTATTTCGCAGTGGGCAAACTGGAGAAAGACCAATTACAGGATTACAGCTCGCGCAAAGGCATGACCTTGACGGAGGCCGAAAAATGGCTGGGCCCGTGGCTGAATTATGATCCAGCTAAAGCTTGACCAAGTGCTCTGCGGCCAAGACTGAACTCCATACTGCAAACAGGCTTCAGATAGTAGGCCCCGGTTCCGAGATGATGCTCCTGAGTTTGCTGAGTAGCATTTCTGGCGTGTAAGGTTTCTGAATGAATGCCGCCGGTGATTTAGTGGTGAACCGGGTGGCGACCTCGTTTTCACTGAAGCCGCTCATCAACAATACTTTTACGCCTGGCACAATCATCCGCATCGCATTAAAAGCCTGATGCCCGTCCATTTTCGGCATCGTCAGATCTAGCACCACCGCGACAATCAGTGCCCGGTGTTCCCGGAACATTTCCAACCCCTCAGAACCATCTGCAGCCGTCAACACTTTGAACCCCGCCTCTTGTAAAGCCCGGCGGCAGACATCCCTCACCGTCTCTTCATCATCTACCACTAACACTGTGCCCGTCTGCACCTTAGTTAACGCAACTGCGGACCCTTTTATGCGGCCAAATGCTGTGTCATATTTTTCCTTCGCAGGTTTGAAAAACACCCGAAAGGTGCTCCCTGCATCCTTGGCACTGCTGACGGTCAGGATGCCACCTTGACTGCGGACAATTCCTAGCACCGCAGGTAATCCCAAGCCTCTGCCGATAAACTTGGTCGTGAAAAAAGGGTCAAACATTCTGGCTTTGGTTTGTTCATCCATTCCGCATCCGTTGTCACTAACTTCGAACAAGACATATTCATCGTTCAAAACATCCGGCTTACTGATCACGTTCGCAAGCCAAGTGGCATCCGGGGCTATTTTCTTTGTGATTATCTTCACGAAGCCTTCTTTGCCATCGATAGACTCCAGCGCATTCATCATGAGATTCATGATCAGCTGACGCATCTGCATGGGGTCGCCCAATATGGGCGGCACATTTGGCTCGGCTTCGAAACTGATCTCAGCCCTTCCCGAGTAGGTAGTACGCAGCAGTGATATGGTATCACGTGCGATGTCACTCATGTAGACCGGGCCAAGGATGAAGCGCCCTCCACCCGCATATGCCAAGAGCTGACGGCAGAGATCCGCAGCCCGTTGCGCATCTTTTTCGATGTCAGTCAGAAAGGAAACCGCTTCTGCACCAGGTTCAATATCCTCCTTGACCATGGCCGCGTTACAGATGATCCCGGTGAGCAGATTATTGAAGTCATGCGCGATACCTCCGGCCAGCACCCCCAAGCTTTCCAGACGTTGCGTCTCCTGCAAACGATTGCGCACCAGTTCGCGATCGCGTTCGGCGCGCTTTCTTTCTGTGATATCCACGAATGCGCCTACGGCTCCACGAACTGTTCCCGATTCATCCAGCAGAGGAGCAGCAAAACCCAAGATATGGCGTCGCTCTCCATCTTTGAAAACTACATCTTCTTCAAATTCTTCAACGGTAACCCCCTTTCTGGCGGCGAGTTGGATGGGCAGGTCATCTGCGGCCATTTTCACTCCCTGATGCTCGACGTGAAAATGTTGCGGCATCTCTTGTGGTGGAGCACTGAGGGAAGCGTTCTGATCCTCCTCCACGCGAAGCATTTTGGCCAAGGCAGAATTCGATTTGATCTTCGTGCAGCTAACATCTTGCGTGATACCAATCCCGACAGGGATCACTCGCAGTAGTGTCTCCAATTCCTGCACCCGGTTCTGAAGTGCTGTGTTAAGGCGGCGCACTTCTTCTTCTGCCGCTTTACGACTCTGCACCTCAGCTTGGAGCTTGTCATTCATCTGGGCCATCCCAGGTAAGGCCATTGCTTTGGGTAAATGCTTTAAAAGAACAACTACTGTAGCCCAAGAAGCCAGAGCGGTCGTTATCTTTAGAAAGGCCGAAAAGCGATACACCGGTTGCCAGAAAATAAAGGCCTCCGTCAGGTGCACCATGCCACAGGAGAGAATGAAAGCCGCGAACAACCAATAAAGTTTTGGAAAAACGATCTCCTCGCGTTTACGCAAAACATAGTAACAGATCGATATGGGAATTGCTGCGTATGCCCCGAAGATAGCGATATCCGAAAGGATATGAGTCCAACCATGTAACGCCGTCCACTGCCCGCAATCCCACCGTGCCGGGAAATCAGACGTGTCGAATAAATCGGTTATTTCTGAAGACATAATTCAAAATCATCGGTCACAAACTGCAAAACTGACAGTCTGCATGTACACACTACACCCTCCCCTTTGGACTCACTAATCCCGAAAGGATTCTTTATTCCTAATCGCTTCAATTGCAAGCTATAGCGAACTCTGTCGCAGCGCAGAATAATACATGCTTTCGCCAAATTTCCTCCATTGTTTAGCGCCCATCCTATTGTAGATTTTAAGAACACATGCAAGACCTGTTGTTTCGCATTCATGCCCAACTGAAAACTGCCCAGAGCCTTGCTCTGACGCTCAGCATCCTGTTGCTAATGCCGGCTGTGAGCGCGCGGGCGGCTACTTCAAAGATTGAGTTTAACCGAGACATACGCCCCATCCTATCAGATAAATGCTTTTATTGTCACGGCCCGGACAAGAGCCACCGCAAAGCAGACTTGCGACTGGATGTGCGAGCTAGCGCCCTGGAGAGCAAAGCGATTGTCCCCGGCAAACCGTCGGAAAGCGAACTGATTGCGAGGATATTCACCAAAGACACGGACGATCTTATGCCACCACCCGAGGCGCATAAGGAGCTAACTGCCGTTCAAAAAGAAACTCTCCGACTCTGGGTAAGCCAAGGCGCCGAGTATCAAGAACACTGGGCCTATCTTTCTCCTAAACGGGTATCCCCTCCAGCAACTGCCCATGCTTCATGGATCCGTACCCCCGTCGATGCCTTTGTCCTGGCCCGGCTCGAAGAGAACAAACTGCAACCATCACCGGAAGCGGACCGTCGCACTTTACTTCGCCGTCTGAGCCTTGACTTGACGGGGTTGCCGCCAACCGTTGGCGAAGTGGAAGCTTTCATACGCGACAAGGATCCGAAGGCTTATGAAAAACAGGTCGAAAGGCTTTTACTCTCCCCTCACTACGGCGAACGCATGGCTGTTCCCTGGCTGGATGCAGTTCGCTTCACAGACACGGTCGGTTATCACGGAGATCAGAATCAGAATATCTTCCCTTACCGTGAATACGTCATCAACTCGTTCAATGACAACAAGCGCTTTGACCAGTTTACCATCGAACAACTCGCCGGTGATCTCCTCCCGAACCCCACAACAGAGCAGATTATCGCCACTGGTTTCAATCGCTTGAACATGATGACCCGTGAAGGCGGAGCTCAGGCCAAGGAGTATCTCGCCAAATACACGGCTGACCGCGTGCGCACAGTCGGCACGGCATGGCTGGGCTCTACGCTTGCCTGCAGTGAATGTCATGACCATAAGTTCGACCCCTTCACCACCAAAGATTTTTACGCCATGGGTGCTTTTTTCGCCGATGTGAAGCAATGGGGCGTTTATAGTGACTACAAGTATACCCCAGTTCCGGAACTAAAAGGCTGGAACAACGAGTATCCTTTTCCTCCCGAGATGCAGGTGGAGAGCCCCTATCTGAAAGCCCGTTCAGAAGGCGAACGCGCAAAACTCGCTGCCATTGCAATCATCTCAGCCAAAGAACTCGCCAAGGCAAAAGAGACTCGGTCAGCCTATTCAGATTGGCGCGAGCAAAGCCGCGAATGGCTCAAGCAAAACCCAGAGGGTTGGCTGACTCCCAGCAAACTACAAATCTTGACCGAAAACCTCGCCAAGAAAAACGCCAAAAACAAAAAGGAGATGGCTGATAAGCCTGATTTCCTTGCTATCACCAATGCCAAGAGCCAACCCGATGGCAGTGTCTTGTTCAGCGCCAATCGGAAAGGAAATGACCGCTACGAGATTATGCTCCCGGCTATGAATTTGGCCTCGATACGAATTGAGCTGCTACCAGGCTCTGAAGTCAACCCAAGTATCCTGCTTGGTGGAGCAACCGCTGCTACCATCAAATTCAAAGCCGTTTTGAAGCGCAAAGACGGTGAAAAACCTGAATCCCTTTCTCTGGATCATGGCATGGCGGATTTCTGGGATGAGCGCTACTCCAGTGGCTCTGCAATCATCGGGGTCCGCGACATGTGGAAAATTTCCAGCAAGAATCTGGATAAAGCGCAAACCGCCGTATGGCAGTTCAAGGATGTTAAAGCGGTGAAGAATGGGGATGTCCTGGAATTGACACTGGAACCAAATGCGGCCGTGCGTGTCCGCTGGTCCGTCTCGCCGTTTGCCACCCTGGATCCCCTTACCCCATCACTGACCGAATCACTTGCTCAAATCAGCAAGAACAGAACAGCAAACAAAACCTCCGAACTGGCTGAACTATTCCTTTTAAGTTCACAAGTAGATGCTAATGCGCTCAAAGAATTTCGCGAGACTCGCGCTGATTGGCTCGCTTGTCGCGACGGCCAAGCTCAAACGCTGATCACGGTGGCGTGGGAGCCGATGACCTCGCGTGTCCTGCCCCGGGGCAACTGGCAGGATGAAAGCGGCGAACTCGTCATCCCCTTTCCGCCTGAGTTTCTGACTGCGGGCAAGCCGGACCAAAAGAAGCGATTGAACCGTCTGGACTTAGCTAACTGGATCATCTCACCTGAGAACCCCCTGACTTCGCGGGTGGTCATGAACCGCCTCTGGAAGCAATTTTTCGGAAATGGCATCTACAACAGCATTGAAGATATCGGGGCGCAGGGCGAATGGCCTTCCCATCCTGAATTGCTCGACTGGCTGGCCGTGGAATTCCGTGAAAGCGGCTGGGACTATAAACATATGGTCCGGCTGATGGTGAATTCCGCCACTTACCGTCAAAGTTCTCAGCTTAAAAAGGAGGTCATCGAATCAGATGCGGACAACCGGTTGCTTGCCTCACAGAATCCCCGGCGCCTTGATGCCGAATTCGTTCGCGACAATGCCCTGTTCATTGCTGGGCTTTTGAATCTGGATATCGGTGGTCCCAGCGCCAAGCCGTATCAACCCCCCGGTTACTATGAGAGCCTGCAGTTTCCCGACCGGGAATACATCGCTGACACGGATGATCAGCAATATCGCCGCGGCCTCTATATGCATTGGCAGCGGACCTTTTTGCATCCCATGCTCGCCAACTTCGATGCTCCTTCGCGGGAAGAATGCACAGGAGTACGCGTCGTATCCAACACTCCGCAGCAAGCTCTTACTTTATTGAATGACCCATCGTTTGTTGAAGCGGCCCGGATGCTCGCCCAAGAAGTCATGGAGTCTTCTCGCAGTGATTCTCGTCGCCTTGAGATGGCCTTCAAACGAGCGCTGGCCCGTGAGCCCAAGGAAACAGAAAAGAAATCACTCATGGCTCTCTTGGAGCAGCAGACATCATTTTATCAAGGCTCGGCCGATGAGGCGGAGAAGTTGCTGAAGGTTGGTAATTCGTCGCGAAATGTATCGCTCTCTGCGGCGGAACACGCTGCTTGGACCTCGGTCTGCCGCGTTATCTTGAATCTGCATGAAACCATCACCCGTTATTGAACCATGAACTGGCCTCATTTATTCAGCCCTGAACAACGCGCCAGCATCAACCGCCGCACATTTCTTGCCCGGAGCGGCCTTGGTCTGGGATCGCTGGCTTTTGGTTCCCTGCTCTTTCGTGATGGCCGCCCGGTGATGGCGGCTGAAGCTCCCAAGAATGCGATCGGTGGCGTTGTAACTCCGCCGCACTTCCCCATCCGGGCCAAGCGCGTCATCCATCTCTGCATGGCTGGTGGTCCCTCGCAGGTGGAATCCTTTGATCCAAAGCCCGAATTAAAGAAGCTCGATGGCAAACCCTTCCCGGAATCTCTGACCAAAGGCCAGCAACTAGCACAATTGCAAGGTGCCACTTTGAAGGCGCGCGGCTCTTTCGTGGATTTCAAAAAGCACGGTAAATCTGGTCAGGAGATCTCCGACCTTTTCCCGCACATTTCCGGGATTGCGGATGATATTTGCATCATCCGTTCCATGGTCACCGAGCAGATCAATCATGATCCGGCTCAGGCATTCATGAATTCCGGCTCTATCTTGAAAGGCCGCCCCAGCATGGGCTCATGGTTGCTATATGGTTTGGGAGCTGAGACCGACAGCCTGCCAGGTTTTGTTGTTCTCGTCTCGCAGGGCAAAGGCGGCGGTGCCCAGCCCGTATCCGCCCGTCAATGGTCCAGCGGCTTTCTGCCGAGTCGTTTTCAGGGGATTCAATTTCAATCTAAGGGTGATGCCGTTCATTACGTTGGTTATCCGGATGGCGTGTGCCAAAGCACGCAGCGTTTGTTAGTTGAGGAAATCAACCGACTGAATGGGCAGTTAGCTGAAGAACGCCTCGACCCCGAGATC
>CAZRGY010000047.1:0-13925 GCA_964599715.1 uncultured Verrucomicrobiota bacterium
GAACGTGACACTCGGTTAACACGTATAACCGCCGAGTCCATAAGGGTAGAGCCTCCCTATGCCGCGCTGTGCAAGTTTCCTCACGCTGCCGTAGAGCAAAGCCCGCATGATTACAGCTATATCCATGTCTACATGAACGTGCCGGGCGTCAATGCGCTCAAGACCGGGATGACAAATTACCCGGTGGGGACAATCGTGCTGAAAGAGAAGAAAAAGAATCCCGACCAAGCCATCCCCAGTCTGTTCACAGGAATGATCAAGCGGGAAAAAGGCTACAACTCCGAGTCGGGAGACTGGGAATTCTTTGCCGCCAACGGGAAAGGTGATTTAATCGTCGCAAGGGGCAAAATCAGTTCATGTTTGGATTGCCACTCGCGACATCAAAAGACGGATTATCTGACGGAGAAATGGAGAAGCGTGAACATTGAGGAGTTGAAGCGATGAAATACCATCTTGGCCTGATGCTGTTGTTGTTCATCACTTCGTGCGCCTCACCCCGGCCAAGCGGTAATGAACATGACTTTTCAGACCTTACCTTGCTGGCTAAGGTGCAAAATCGAAGTGAGCAACTCAGTAAGCTTACCCACAATCCTATACCATTGCCTCACCTTTACTCTCTGCTTTGCGGAATCCCAGATGGAATCGAGAAAGACCCTCACAAAGACAGCTTCATCCATGTTTACATGGATCTGGAGGCGAGTAATTCAGGCCATGCTCCTTATCCTATCGGCACCTTTGTCATCAAAGAAAAGCTTCCCGACATGTGGAGCAATCAGCCAGAGCTTTTCACGGGAATGTTAAAACGGGAAAAAGGCTATAACCCGGAAGCGGGTGACTGGGAGTTCATGGTGATCGACGGGAGAGCCCGGTCCATCACAGCGCGAGGTAAAATCAGTTCATGCCTAGATTGCCACTCTCGACATCAAAAGACGGACTATCTGACTGAGGTCTGGAAGAAGAGTCCAACACAACTGAAATAGCATCCACTGACGCTTTAACTAGGTACGGTTCGCCGAGTCACACATCATGGATTACGGTCGATGTCTAGGCAACTCAGCTTTGAAGTCCCCCAAGCTTGGCCAATATGTGCGGGCGTTCAGATCCACTTCAGCCACCGCCACCGTCCCCCACTCCTTTGCTTGGGCAATGACTTCTCCGACGTGGTCATACACACCGGTGATCATCCAATTTCGTGATGCATCTTCGTAGGTGCTGCTGACCAGATAGACATGATTCTCACAGGCACGGGCAGAGGCCAGTCGCGGATTGCAGCCCCACACTGGCCAAGCGATGACTTCAGCACCACGATTGGTCAATTCCCGAGCCACTTCAGGAAAGAAGCCGTCATAGCAGACCATCATACCCAGTTTACCGAAGCGCGTTTCGAAGACAGGATAGTCCTTACCAGGTTGTACGCCCCCCTCGATCTCGCTGCGGGGCAAGGCGACCTTCCGATATTTACCCGCCACTTTGCCATCCGGTGCGATCAAAACCGCGACATTGTAGATGAGATTTGCCTCCCGCTCGATGAGCCCGGCAACGATGTAGAGATTATGCTGACGTGCCAAAGCACCAAAATACTTGGTAGAAGGGCCGGGAATCGCCTCAGCACAATCCGCATACGTTTTACCCAAGCCATAATAGGTCAGAGTCTCTGGCAACACGATTAGATCGGCCTTTTGCGATGCCGCATCCGCTATGAGCGGGGCAAACTGCTGACAATTCTCGGCCGGTGTTTTCCCTCCCTTGGGACGATGATGCACCGTGGCCAATCGCACCAAACGCTGCTCCGGTTTGGGCACAGGCAAGAAACTTACTTGCGACCAAGTCACTTGTGCGTGCGGAGCAGCCCAACGCAGATGCAGCTCTAGCTCCGCCGAGGTTGCTTTGGGTGGCGCCTGATAAGTATCGGCCAGTTCAGTCCAGCCATTGGAATCCGTTCTGCCGGTGGAAGGATGCTCTGGTTCTGCCCGGGCGGACATTCCTCTTAGGAAATTAGTCACTACTCCCTCAGTCCGGATCACCGGTTTACCAGATGCATCACGCCAAATCACTCGGGCCACCACACCACGACGTTCGACCTCGATCTTCTCCGCCTGATACCATGCACTGAAGCGATAATATTTCCCCGCCTCAACCGGAACCACTTTGGAAAGATGACCGGAAAGTCCTTCACGGCTATCCGCGGCAATCGTCATGCTTGCCTGCCCTTCACGTCCACCAGTTTTAGATGAACTGAAGAGCGGCTTGATCTCATCACGTGGAGCTGATGCCATCCACCCCGAATCTGAGAATTCGCCAGCCCTGCCAATGCAAGTCACAAGCAATAGAGCACTCACCAAAAACAGGCGTGATACCATGGGCTTCATACCGAAAATACTTCGCCATATCGGCACTATGCACAAGCAAGGAATTCCGCCTATTCACAATGTCTTAGCCGTTGCACATTGACCCCAAAAATGACGTTGCTACCGTAATCGGTAATCTAAGTCAGCCACTGATGGTGACACTCCATTGCCAGCCACTAATATCATGACAATCATCGATAACGTATTCGAAGATGTGCCGACGCCGAGCGGCCCGATGCGGACACATCTGTTCCGGCCTGCTGCGCCGGGACGCTACCCCGGCATCTTGCTCTATTCGGAAATCTTCCAAGTGACTGGCCCCATCCGGCGTACCGCAGCCCTCCTCGCCGGTCATGGATTTGTGGTGGCGGTGCCCGAGATCTATCATGAATTTGAACCCGCTGGAAAGGTGCTCGCCTATGACCAGGCAGGAGCCGATCGCGGCAATGAATTGAAAACCACCAAGCCGCTCGCGGATTATGATTCGGATGCCCGTTGTGCCCTGGACGCACTGTTGGCCAATCCGCACTGCACAGGGGATCTTGGAGTGATGGGCATCTGCATCGGCGGCCATCTCGCGTTCCGTGCCGCACTGAATCAGGATGTCAAAGCCGCTGTATGCTTCTACGCCACGGATATCCATAAACGCAGTCTCGGCCTGGGCATGAAGGACGACACACTGGACCGGATGCCCGAGGTGCGCGGAGAGATGATGATGATCTGGGGGCGACAAGACCCGCATGTGTCCGATGAGGGCCGCGCACTCATCTACCAGTCCATGCTCAAGGCGGGCATCCATTTCACTTGGCATGAATTTAACGCTCAGCATGCTTTCTTGCGCGATGAAGGACATCGCTATGACCCGGCACTCGCTCTCACTTGCTATCAGATGGTCATCAGCCTCTTCAAAAGGAAGCTCAGTGAAGGGGATCAGCGACCAGAAGCTCCCGGTGGCACTGCTGAAAGCAGGCACTGATCCCAAAGTCATAGCGTCAGTGAGCCGCACGGCTCACCTCGGCAAGCGCAGGTCGACGGCCATCCACGAGACTGCGCACCATTTGCGCCAATGGCATGCATACCTGCAATTCTTCAGCCCAGCAACAAACTGAATGAACTGATTTCGCGCCTTCCGGCAGCAGTCCTGCATGGTCGGAAAATGGAGGATTGCCGCCCAGCTTACGGCCAAAACTCCGATTATGGCTATCTGGGGAAAACCCGGTGGCGACCAAGTCTCCCAAGCCGGCCAACCCGCAAATCGTCCCGGGAGTGGCACCTTTGGCTGTGGACAAAGCGGTCATCTCTCGCAATGCGGCGCTCATCACCGCAGCTTCCAAATTTTTCCCGCCACCCAAGACTCCAAGGTAACCCAGCAAAATCGCATAAACATTTTTCAGAATCCCTCCGAGACATACTCCGGTCACGTCATGAGTCTCGGTGATATGAAAGAAATCATTCTGCAACACCGTCCGCCAGCTGGCACTCCGAGCAGCATTATCCGAGGCAAGCACCACAGAGGTTTGCATCCCACGAGAAAATTCGTTGGCAATCGCCGGACCACCCAGCAAAGTCAGGCGGTCTTCTCCCACCATACTTGCCAGCTTCAATGCAATCGGCTGGTGGCTGTCCGGCAACACCCCTTTGGCCACGTTCAATATGCTCACATCAGATGGCAACACTTCTCTCACTTCCGCCAGCGCACCGACAATGAAGGCAGAGGGTAAAGCGATCACCAGCATCCTGGCACCATACACGCAGTCCGCTTGTGACTCGACTGCCCGGACGCGATCGCTGAGCTTGATTCCCTGCAGATAGCGGGAATTTATCCGCCGGACATTGATCTCAGCAACTACCTCCGTAAAATAATCCCAAAGCATCACCTGATGACCGTTACCGGATATCAAATGAGCCAGTGCCGTCCCCATGTTACCGGCACCCAAGATGGCGATATGACCGTTGAAGTTCATCGCACTGGATGATAGGGGCAAACCAAACGCAAGACCAGACGGGGTATTGCGTAAATAAATAAAAGAAAGGCCCGGACCTAAGTCCGGGCCTTCTGTGCATTCACTTAACCAAGTCTTAGACGGCGGCTTCGCCCTTCTCATCCGTGCGGATGCGGACGATGTCATCGATAGGCAGGACGAACACCTTGCCATCACCGATCTTGCCGGTCTTCGCTGCTTTTACGATGGCTTCTACAGCCTGGGCGATCAAAGTGTCAGCGAGAACGATCTCAACTTTGATCTTGGGCAGGAACTCCACCGTGTATTCAGAACCACGATAGATTTCTGTGTGACCCTTTTGGCGGCCGAAGCCTTTGACTTCGGTGACGGTCATACCCTGCACGCCGATGGCAGAGAGGGCTTCCTTCACTTCGTCCAGCTTGAAGGGCTTGATGATTGCTTCGATTTTTTTCATGAGCGTATAGCGTTCAGGTTACCTTTAGTTGTCTTTGACGAAGTTCGGGTAAGCCTCGTTGCCGTGCTCACCGATATCGAGACCTTCTTGCTCTTCCTCAGCAGAGACCCGGATACCCATGGCCCCCTTGAGGATGAACCAGACCACGAACGAGATGGCGAAGGTGAAAACACCCACGGCTACCACACCCTTGAGCTGGACCATGAACTGGGCCATGCCACCTGTGACGTCGAAGGCCGCCACAGCGTTGGAGACCTTGTTGTCGGCCAGCAGGCCCAAGGCCAACGTGCCCCAGATACCGTTCACCAAGTGAACGGAAAGCGCACCGACCGGATCATCAATCTTGATCTTGTCGAAGAACAGCACCGAGAGCACCACCAGCACACCGGCGACCGCACCGATGAGAATGGAACCGGGGATGGTCACGAACGCGCAAGGAGCCGTGATGGCCACCAAGCCAGCCAAGCAACCGTTGAGCACCATCGTCAGGTCAGGTTTGCCCAAGAGGATCCAAGCGGTGAGCATCGAAGTCACGATACCGGCGACCGCCGCCGAGTTGGTCGTGACGAACACATGCGCCACGGCGGAACCGTCCCCCATGCCCATGGTGGAGCCGGGGTTGAAGCCGAACCAGCCGAGCCAGAGGATGAACACACCCAGCGTGGAGAGCGCGAGGCTGTGCCCCGGGAACGGGTGCACCTTGCCATCAGCCGTGTATTTGCCTTTACGTGCACCGAGCACAATGACGCCAGCGAGAGCGGCCCAGCCGCCGACAGAATGCACCACCGTGGAACCGGCGAAGTCGTAGAACGCCAGCGCACCTTCAGCAGTCGGCGCACCCAACCAGCCGCCACCCCAGATCCAGTGACCGGTGATGGGATACATGATCGCGACCAGCACGAAGCTGAAAATCACGAAAGGACCGAACTTGATGCGCTCGGCCACAGCACCGGACACGATCGTCGCCGCGGTGCCAGCGAACACGAGTTGGAAGAAGAACTTGGCCAAGAGCGGGATGCCCGTCCAACTGATGGATGAGTAGTCACCAGCATAAGCATCTCCCATCGCCGGGCTGTTATCAGTTCCACGGAGGAAGAACAAGCCCTTGCTGCCCATGAAGCCGGTGCCATCACCGAACATGATACCCCAGCCGATGACGTAGAAAGATAGCGAAGCACAGGCGAAAACCACGAAGTTCTTGGCCAGGATGTTCACCGTGTTCTTGCTTTGGCACATACCGGATTCAACGCAAGCGAAACCCGTGTTCATGAAGAACACCAGCGCACCCGCCAGCAAAACCCACAATGTATCCAACGCCACCCGGTTGCCGCTGGCGGTAGCTGTCAGCTCCGCTATCGGATCCGCCGGGGCCGCTTCAGCCGCAGCCGCCACAGTTTCAGTCACGGCCGCAGCAGCGTCCGCAGGCGGAGCATCGGCAGCCATACTAAGCCACGGGACAAGCCCGAGCGCGATTGTACATAGAACCAGTTTCAGTTTCTTCATAGTTTTGGGGTGTCTCGTTTGTCGGCAATGGCCGGTGGCACTCGCCAGTAGGCCAAATTCTTGGGAATATGGGCACACTGCACCTGTGCCCGTTTGTGACAGGATTTTTATAAAACTCACCTAGGACAGTGAGGCGCTGTTAATCAACCGGCTGACCGCGGAAGAAACGGCGGTGAATGGTGGTCACGGGTTTGGGAGCCTCTTTTGGCTCGGGAGCAACAACTGCCGGAGCCGGTGCAGCCGCAGGCTGCGCCACCTCAACCGGCCCCAGTTTAATCGGCTTGGCATGCTCGATCTGGCCGGTCAACTGGGACAAGGCAAGATTGCTGGCCATCTTCAAAGCCGGGTAATTGACAGTCTCGGTTGCCAGGATGCTCAGAAAACCATGGGCAGCACGACGGATATAGAGCCAGTAACCATCAAACTTCAGTAACAAGTCGTCAAACTGGCTGACTTGCAGATCAAAGGTGCTGTAGATGCTCAACAGACGGCGACCTACCTCCGAGAAAATCTCATCAGCGAAAATGGCGGGCATCTGACGGCAAACCAGTTCGCCGTTCGTGTTCATCACAAAACTGCCTTCCACACCGTGAATGTCCCTGAGGGCGGCAAGAATTTTTTCCATGATGTTCTATACGAGTTTTTTGGTGATTTGAGCGAAGTTGGCCCGGGTCGTGGTGACAAAGCAGGCCGCAGATTTTTCATTGAGCACACAGATGCCTTTGTTCTGTCGACCGTGCAGGTCCACTTCCCGAAGGTTTTCCGCCCCCAAGCTCTGGCCTATAAGGCGCAAGAGCTCGATGTTGAACGCGAAGGCGGCTTGCAAGTTCTCTGCGTCGTCCGACTTGGCCTCAAGCAGACTGCCATCCTCGCTGAACTGGACTCCGGCAATCACCTCCGTGTCCGCCAACACTTCAAGTACAGGATCTCTTTGCATAAATTGAGCCTTGTCTAATTGGATGACTTCACCAGCCTGATTGCCATCCATGATGCTATTGACGGTCGATTCATCGTTACGGGAGGCTGCCTCCAACAGCAGTCCCTGCCAATGACGGGTAATAGTTTCTTCGGCGGGTCGCATTCCATCTTGAATGCTGAAGTTGCCATTCTTCCATTGCAACATCTCGAATACCGCATCCTCTCCCTGGCTACTGCCAACTTGGGCGTGCACGACTTGCCCGCCCGCAAAATAAATAACACCTTCTTTGTCATGAGCTGTCACCTTGACCGAGCGTGTGGCCAGGGTAAGGCACTCCATTTGGATAAGGTCCTGCAACGTTGCCCCCAACATTACTCCTTCGAACCCTCTTGGAGCGCTTAGTGCATTACTTATCATAAAAAATCTTAAGTTGTATTGACTGCCACGCTATTACTCACAGCGGGCTTAAGATCCCCGTATGAGCAAGCATTACAAAAGCAGTCAAGTTTTCCATAGCACTGTACGTGCCAGCTTATCGCAGAATTGCGAAACTCCTTAATTGCTCAAAAAACTAGTTGTTTTCCACAAAAACACCCACGGTGATATTGTCTTTTTTTGCCCAATATGAACGCTTTCAACAGTTATATCTTAACCTTGAAAACTGACTATTTTTATACAGCACATAAATTGATCACGCCTGAAGCTTTTCATCCCCATGCGAGCATCCGCATCAACTTTCACCATGATTAGAAAATCCTTATGCGCCAGCACTTCTATTCTACAAACCAAAAACGGGAGCCGGTGCAGGCTCCCGTTTGTGTAAGCGGCTATGTCAGTTGCAAGACCTAGACGGCCTTGTCACCTTTTTCGTCCGTCCGGATGCGCACGGCTTCCTCCACCGGCAGGACGAAGACTTTGCCGTCACCGATCTTGCCGGTCTTGGCGGTCTTCACGATGATAGCGACGGCGTTCTCGAGAACGCTGTCGGCCACCACGATTTCCAGTTTGATCTTGGGCAGGAAGTCCACCGTGTATTCAGAACCACGGTAGATTTCTGTATGGCCCTTCTGACGTCCGAAGCCTTTGACTTCGGTGACGGTCATACCTTCGATGCCGATGTCAGCGAGGGCGTCTTTGACCTCTTCAAGTTTGAAGGGTTTGATGATGGCTTCGATTTTTTTCATGCTTTTTTGATCCTTCAGTAAGCGGTCTATTTCTCAGCGGCAGCCTGGAAGTCAGGGTAAGCATGGGCACCATGCTCGCAGACATCCAAACCTTCGATTTCCTCTTCCGCGCTCACACGCAGACCCATGACCATCTTCAAGACGAAGAACAGGGCAAAGGCGAAGATGAACGTGAAGACACCGATGGAAACGATGCCCTTGAGCTGGGAGACAACCTGGGCCATGCCAGCGAGATTGCCGAACAGACCGACCGCCAGCGTGCCCCAGATACCGCACACCAAGTGAACGGAGATGGCACCGACCGGATCATCGATCTTGACCTTGTCGAAGAACAGCACGGAAATCACCACGATGACGCCAGAGATGGCACCGATGATGACGGAGCTCATGGCCGACATCTGATCAGCACCGGCAGTGATACCCACGAGACCGGCGAGGATGCCGTTCAGGGCCATGGAGAGATCAGGCTTCTTGAGCAACACGAAGGAGGTAACCGCCGAGGCCACCCCACCCGCAGCCGCGGCCAAGCAGGTCGTGACGAGTACGAGCGAGGTAAGACCAGGGTTAGCCGAAAGTACCGAGCCGCCATTGAAACCGAACCAGCCGAGCCAGAGGAGGAACACACCGATCGTGGCTAGTGGCATGCTGTGACCGAGCACCGGACGGACTTTGCCGTCAGCGGCGTATTTACCGATACGAGGTCCGAGGAGCATCACACCAGCGAGCGCGCCCCAACCACCGACCGAGTGAACCAGCGTAGAACCGGCGAAGTCATAGAACGGCACTTCCATCGTATTCAACCAGCCGTTGCCCCACTTCCACATGCCCGTGATCGGGTAGGAGATCGCCACGAAGATCGTGGAGAACACCATGAAGGTGCCCAGCTTGATGCGCTCGGCAACCGCACCGGAGACGATGGTCGCAGCCGTGGCGGCGAACATGCCTTGGAACAGGAAGTCCGTCCAGTAGGTGTACCCGGCATTGTAGGTATCCGTCAGGTTGGCGACGTCATCCGTGACCGAGACGCCGAAGCCAGCAAAGCCGAACCATTTGCCAGCAAAATCGGCACCCGGATACATCAGGTTGAAACCACAAATCGCATAGGTCAGCAGGCCGATGCAGGGAATCAACGTATTCTTAAACAAAATGTTCACCGTGTTCTTGGAGCGGGTCAGGCCCGTTTCCACCGTGGCGAAACCCAGATGCATGATGAACACCAAGGCCGTGGCCAGCATCATCCACAGATTGTTCGTGGTGAAGATGGCGTAACCAGGAGAGCCGGCAAAGGCTTCCAAGTCTTTGTAAGCTGGCGCCTCGGCAGCGGCCTCGGCCACAGCAGTGGCGGCTTCCGCCACCACTTCAGCTGCAGGAGCTGCTGGCGCGGCCGCATCTTGAGCCCAAGTGGCGACCAATGGGGTCGCCAGCAGGGCGGCGGTCAGAAGATATTTCCAGAATCGTTTCATAAGCTTGCTCTATTTTTCTTTCGTTAGGTTTTTTGTTTTTTTGGTTATGTGTTTCTTTTCAACTGTTCTTACTAAATCCAACCAAGGGTCATACCGGTGGGGGAAAGGTTACTCGGAGGCGGGCGGGCCCATAACGATTCGGAAGGGTTACTAAGATATGAAAGCAAGGAAGTTTCCGAGGCGGTCGGCACAACCATGCGCCCACCTAAATTGCCTTCTGGGCCAGTCAGCAACAAATCATGCCACAAGCCCATAAGCTCCGGGGCGATATCGACCCGTAAACCATCTTCTTCACGTGACTGATGCAGCAGTGCAGGAATACATTGCGCGAGCAGACTTTCCCAGCTGCTGGCCGCCTGATGCAGATAAGGCAGCGTGTAGGCCAGCAAAAGAAGCCCCACAAAAAAACTGACTACTATTTTGAACTGCAAACGAAGCACAGCTCCTTAGCAAACACCTTGCCAACAGGACAATTTATTCAAAACACATTACGCAAACAACTAAACCATAGTAGTTTACGAGTATTTTTAAGTTTCCTTAAAAACTCAGTGCTCAATCCGGCTGCGGCAATTGAGCCGGGGTGTCTCTTTTTATACAGATTAGGAATCAATTCGCTCAATTTCATCCAACGCATGAACGGATTGCATAAATCGACGGCTTTTCGGTAGAAATGCTGCAAGGAACTCAGCTGCAAAAAATCGCTGGAATTCACACCAAACCCTCTTGCAACTAAGTCTCAATTACTGAAATATTGACTTGTTGTGAGTAACACGTCGCCCATGACAATTTCGGTGGAAGGCAATTGCGCCGCTCCCAAGCTTTGTCCTTTGAACAAGGTCAAGGCCGGGTCCTGTGTGCGTATCAAGCAGTTGTGCGCCTCCCAAGAAGTCATGAGCCGCCTCCGGGAAATGGGTTTCTGCGAGGAGCAAAAAGTCACCTTGCTCAGCCACCAATCCAATCTCATCTGCCAGGTCTGCAATGCCCGGTTGGGTATCAGCACCAAGCTGGCCGAGGGCATCTTGGTGGAACCGGTTACCGCCTGACATGCCAGACGATCCCCAGCCGCTCTCATCCCTGACCATCGGGGCCAAAGGTGTCATCACTGCTATCCAAGTAGCACCGGAAAGCCGGGGCCGCTTGATGGAGATGGGTTTACTGACAGGCACTCAGGTAGAAGTAGTGCGATACGCCCCCATGGGAGACCCGATCGAAATCAAAGTTCGCGGGTACCATCTCACCCTCAGAAAACACGAAGCTGAATTGATTCTGGTCCGTCTTGCCTGACGTCCGGACGTAAAGATCGCCATGTCTGCCAACGTCACCAAGCAAGTAGCCGCCCCAGTCTATCTCGCCCTCACCGGCAATCCCAATTGCGGCAAGACCACGCTCTTCAATGCCCTAACCGGTCTGCGGGCCAAGGTCGGTAATTACGCCGGCGTCACCGTAGAACGCAAAGAAGGCAAGCTGCGGCATATTCCGGACGGGATGGAAATCACCATTCTCGATCTGCCGGGCACCTATAGCCTGAGCCCGAAATCACTGGATGAGCAGGTTTCCCGGGATGTCCTCTTTCACCGGTTGCCTAGTGTGCCCGCCCCTGCCCTTGTCGTCGTCGTGGTGGATGCCTCCAATCTTGAGCGCAACCTCTACTACGCCACCCAGGTAATCGAGTTGGGTTACCCGACGATTATCGCGCTGAACATGGTGGACGTGGCCAAGGAGAATGGCCATGAAGTGGATGCGGAGAAATTGGCCAAGCGTCTGGGAGTCCCGGTCGTGCCGATGGTCGCCAGCAAAGACGAAGGCCTGGACGCCTTGCGGGAAGAGATTGTGAAAGTCGTGCGGGCGGGTTGTATACGCCCCCGCCCGGTTCGCTTCAGTGTGCTGCCCCAGCCGCTGGAGCATGAGCTGGCCGAACTGGCTTCTGAGATCGAAGACCGCATCAAGAACCGCTTCACGGCGGCAACTGCTGAAGCCCTGCTGCTGTTGACGGATGAAAAAGTGGCCACGGAAGCGCTGCATCTTCCCAATGAAATAACCGAGCGCATCAAGGCTGCACGTAAGCGCCTGGATGACCAGCAAGTGGACTGGCGCGGAGGACCAATCGAAGCGCGCTATGCCACCGTGACGAATATCCACACGGAAACCACCACGGAAACGATGCTCTACAAGGAGACGTTCAGTGACAAAGCTGACCGCATCCTCACCCACAAGGTCTGGGGCATTCTGATCTTCATCGGCATCATGGGGTTCATCTTCCAAAGTATTTTCGCGTTCGCGAGTGTTCCGATGGATCTTCTGGATGGCGGTGTCGCCTGGGTCAGCGACTGGGTTAAGAGCAAGATGGCCCCCGGCGATCTGCAAAGCCTGATCTGTGATGGCGTCATCGCCGGTGTAGGAGCCGTCGTCATTTTTCTGCCGCAGATCTGCATGCTATTTCTTTTCATCGGCCTCCTGGAAGACAGCGGTTACATGGCCCGCGCCGCGTTCTTGATGGATCGTCTGATGAGCAAGGTGGGACTGCACGGCAAAAGCTTCATCCCCATGTTGAGTTCCTATGCGTGCGCCATCCCCGGCATCATGGCCACGCGCACGATTGAAAATCCTAAGGACCGTTTGGCCACGATCCTTGTCGCCCCGCTGATGAGTTGCTCTGCGCGCCTGCCGGTTTACACCCTGCTGATCGCGGCGTGCATTCCGAATATCAAGGTGCTGGGTTTTTTTGATCTCCGCGGCCTCACCATGCTGGGCATGTATCTGTTGGGCACCATCACGGCCTTCATCGTGGCCTGGGTGCTGAAGAAGACGTTGCTCAAAGGCGAGCCACCGCTACTCATCATGGAGCTGCCGCCTTATAAGACGCCGGTGTTTTGGGTCACCATGCGGCATTTGTGGGATCGCTCGAAACTGTTCCTCACCCGGGCGGGCACCGTCATTCTCGGCATCTCCATACTGCTCTGGTTCCTTTCCACCTATCCGCGCAGTGCGGAGAAGGCCGCAGAGTTTGAAGCCCAGCGCAGTGCGGTCGCCACGATGACTTTTGACGGAGCACAAACCGAGGAAGCACTCACGGCCGCCCGCGAAGAAAAGCTCAGGGAGATCGACGAAGTGGAAACCGGCGAGGCGTTGCGACACAGTTTGCCGGTCGTATGGGGCATCTCATCGAGCCGGCCATCAAACCGCTGGGCATGGACTGGAAGATCGGCATCGGTCTGGTGGCCTCCTTTGCCGCGCGCGAAGTGTTCGTGAGTACGATGTCCACAGTTTATAATGTGGGTGAAGCGGATGATTCCGATGAGGGCACGCAAAAACTCGCCGACATCTTAAAAGCGCAAACCCGCGATGACGGCACCGTGCTCTACACCACCCTGCTCGGACTCACGCTGATGGTCTTCTATGTTTACGCGTTGCAATGCGTCAGCACCGTGGCCGTGGTCCATCGAGAAACCGGCAGTTGGAAATGGGCTGTCTTCCAGCTCGTTTACATGGGTGTGCTGGCTTGGGGGGCGGCGTTCTTCGTGTATCAGGGCGGGCGTATGCTGGGGTATCAGTAAAGGTGAAACCAACAGTTTCAAGGCTTGGCCAGCACCTCTTCGACCAGCCTTTTCGTTTCATACGCCGACTCTTCATGATCGCCGCGAAAATCGAGGATGGAATCGCCGAGTAGCACACCGAAAACGCCAGTTTCCTTGGAACCTTCGCCTTCAAATGAAGCGAGCTTCACCGGTTCGCGCCGGGTCTTGAGTTTCAGTGCCAGCCATACCTGCTCATATTGATCTCCCCACCGTGGTGAGCCGCTGGCATACTCTGTGCAGATGAAGCCAACTTCCTCCACCAGATCAAAGTGGAACAAATCATGGTGCACACGGAACCACCAGGAACGCCGGTGGACCGATACCTTCCGAGCCACCGCATCAAACTCGATCCTTTGACTGCAAGCGAACAAGTAGGCAAGCCGGTAGCCAAAAGTAGATTCCATGACCAACCGGTTACCCGTGCGGGTGATACGCGGTTTGGACGAAAGAAAGTTTAACGTTACGGTATAGAGACTCATCCTCTGATAAACGGGCTTTCAGTCAGCCGACCAATC
>CAZRGY010000048.1:0-6412 GCA_964599715.1 uncultured Verrucomicrobiota bacterium
GGCTTACTCAAGGGAAGTGATTGCATCACGGGCCTAGAGTTGAGAGGGGTTTGTGTTGAGGGTTGAGTGAGAAAAGGGGAGTCGAGGCGTCAAGCCGCCTCGAGCGGACCCCGACCTTTGGCGCGGGGCAAGAAGCTGTGGCAAGCCACAGCACTCCATATCGGGGAGAGCCTCGTTACCTCGGCGGCGGCGAGGCTGGGAAGGGGCGTTTTCTGCCGCTTGCAAAAATGTCGGGAATCGTTAGTGTTTGCGGCTCGTTGCGTTTTCAACGGACGCAAAACGAGCAATAACAACGGTTTCCAGATGGCACTGATTGTACAGAAATACGGCGGCACATCGGTCGGCAACACCGACCGCATCAAGAATGTCGCCCGGCGCGTGGCTGAGTACCGCAAGCGCGGTGACCAGGTCGTGGTGGTGGTTTCCGCCATGAGCGGCGTCACCGACAACCTCATCAAGATGTCCAAAGACATCATGCCGCTCCCCAGCGAGCGGGAGATGGACATGCTCCTCGCCACGGGTGAACAGACCACCATCGCCTTGGCTGCGATGGCCTTGCACGCCATCGATGTCCCGGCCATCTCCCTCACGGGTGCCCAGGCGGGTATCGTTACCGACGGCATGCACAGCAAGGCGAAGATCCAGAACATCACGCCGAAACAAGTGCACGCCCTGCTCGATGCCGGCAATGTCGTCATCGTCGCCGGTTTCCAAGGCCAAACCGTGGAAGGTCACATCACCACGCTCGGTCGCGGTGGTTCCGATCTTACGGCCATCGCCCTCGCGGGTGCGTTGAAGGCCGATCTCTGCCAGATCTATACCGATGTGGATGGTGTCTATACCACCGACCCCCGCATCGTTCCCCACGCCAGCAAGTTGAACGAGATCGCATATGATGAGATGTTGGAACTGGCCGGTGCCGGGGCCAAGGTCATGCAATTGCGCTCCGTTGAGTTCGCCAAAAAATTCGGTGTCATCTTTGAAGTCCGCTCCAGTCTTAACGACAACCCAGGTACGATTGTGAAAGAGGAAACAGCAGCCATGGAAGGCGTCGTCGTGCGCGGCGTCGCGCTCGATAAAAATCAGGCCAAGGTCACCCTCGTGGCCGTTCCGGACAAACCGGGCGTCGCCGCCAAGATCTTCAAGGCCCTCGCCGATGCCGCCGTGAACGTGGACATGATCGTCCAAAACGTCAGCCACGGATCCGATAGGCCCGCTACCGACCTCTCGTTCACCGTCGAGAAGGCCGATCTGCTCAAAGCGCAGAAGGTCATCACCGGCCTCAAGGCCGAGGTGGACTACCGCGACGTCATCAGCGACGAAAGCATCGCCAAGCTCTCCATCGTGGGCGTGGGCATGCGCAGCCATTCCGGTATCGCCGCGCGCATGTTTGAGACGCTCGCCACCGAAGCCGTGAACATCCAGATGATCTCCACCAGCGAGATCAAGGTCTCCGTGGTCATCGACCTCGCGAAAGGTGAAGACGCCCTACGCGCCCTGCACAAGGCCTTCATCGGCTAAGCGACACCTGCCGTCATTATTTGAAAGGCCGGTCATCGCGACCGGCCTTCTTCTTTTTCCGCAATCACCCCTTCTTCAGCAATAAAGTTGAGAATGGAATATTTTCCGCTATGTTACCCACGACAACTGTCCGTGAAGCAAAACTTTCATCTATGAAATTACGCCATCTGTTTTTCTCCTTGGCCGGCATCACTTTCCTCGCGTTGGTGACTTCCGCAGCCGCCCAGTTCGCCGCCCCCGGTCGCGGCGGCAGCACCCCTCCCGGCGCGAACCCGGCACTGGCGAAAGTCTTCGGCAAGCACTCCTCCTTTTCCGCCACCGCCCAGATGAAAATGATGGATGCTTCCGGTAAAGAGACCATGAGCGGCCCCATCACTTACAAGCTGCTGGAAGGCAGCACCTATTGGGGCATGGACCTGAGCCAGATGAAAAGCGAGCAAATTCCCCCACAAGCCGTCGCCGGCATGAAACAGATGGGCATGACGGAAATGGTGATGGTGAGCAAATCAGACGCGAAGACCACGTTACTCATCTATCCGGGCTTGAGCGCCTATGCCGAGGTGCCCGTTCCGAACGAAGTCCCCTCCAAAGAAAAGGCAGATATCAAGGTCGAAGCTTTGGAAGAGGAGACGGTGAACGGCCACAAATGCCAAAAGAACAAAGTCACGGTCACCCAGGGTGGTAAAAGCCAGCTCTTTTACACCTGGGCAGCGAAGGATTTGAAAGACTTTCCGGTCCGCGTGGAGTTCTCGGATACCAACACCAAAGTCCAGATGGATTACAGTGATATCAAATTGGAAAAGCCCGCAGCCAAGTTTTTTGAACCCCCGACCGGCTTCACGCGCTACCCCAATCTGCAAGCCATGATGCAGGCTGAGATGATGAAACGCATGGGCACACCACCCGCCCCCAAATAAAACCATGCGTGAGCCCGGCGGCGTAGCCCGGTCTAATTACTGATGCACCGGCGACACCTCATCTGGTTGATTTTGCTCGGGACACTGCTGGTCAGCCGGCCAGCCAGTGCCCAAAGCGTCAACGCGATTAGCCAACAGGTGCCTTGGGTGGCAGCAGCCCTGTCGGAATTCTTGAGTGATTCGCGCTCCCTCGTGGCGCGTATGGAGGTGCAGCTGCCGGCTGAACCCGGTGAAAAACCCATCGCCTTGCCCTTCACCATCGCCATGGATCAAGGGCAGATGCGCCTCGATTTGCGATTGGCAGATATCGGGCAGGACTTACTGCCGTCCGAATTCTTGGCCCCGTTGAAACAAGCTGGCTGGGATCGCGTCCAGATGATTTACCACCCCCAAGCCCCCACCCGCATCGTGATTCCCGCAGAGAAAGCCTATGTGGAATTCCCCAAGTCCAACGATGGCCCCGGCAAAATGGAGAACGATGCCATGTTAAAACTTGGTCGCATGGAGAAAAAACTTCTGCGTATCGAATCCCTGGATGGCCACCCCTGCCGCAAATACCGCCTCACCAGCAAGGAGGGAAACCAAGTGGAAGAAGCCTACGTTTGGGAAGCAACTGATTTGAATGCGTTACCGATAAAGCTTTCCGTAAAGACGGAAGGGCAACTCTACACTTTTCAGTTCCGTCAAGTCCGCATGGGCCGTCCTGACCCTCGAGTTTTCGCGATTCCCACCACTTATCGCAAAGCTTCCAGCGCTCAGGAACTGCTTGCCGGCGTGCTACTTAAGTCAATCGGATCAGGCCAATCACCGTTCTCCCTCGCTGAGTAAAAAAGAACGGGCACTGTCTCCAGTGCCCGCCCAACCAACCAACCTATTTCCAACCAAACCAACTAACGATAACTATGACGCCCTAGGTCCGGTTTTCATTCGAAGAAATAGGAAATTAGTGTCCGTTTCCTCCGTTTGCCCCCTCTGATCGCCGTTTCCTGCCCCTTGTCTGTTTTTGCAATTTGCTCCCCCGCAAGATTTTCCATTCCACTACCGGCCAGCTTGGGTTAGCGTGTTAAGCAATGCGTATTCAGAACCTGAATCCTGACCGAAACATTGGCGCGAGCTCGTGGTTTGTTGAGTTTGAGAACCACAACCTCCTGCTGGATGCCGGCACGCACCCCAAGTTCGACGGCAAAGAATCCCTCCCGCTCTACAATCTTTTGCAAGGCAAGAAGTTGGATGCCATCGCCATCAGCCATTGCCACCATGATCACGTCGGCTCCTTGCCTGTCGCCTTGAAACATTTTCCGGACGCTCACGTGCTGATGACCGAATTGAGCTACTTCCTCGTGGAACGCGTCCTCCACAATTCTGTGAACGTGATGATGCGCCAGAAGGAAGAACTCGGCATCCGCGAATACCCCCTCTTCACCCACGATTACTTGGACGAGATCGCCTCCGTGTTCCAAGGCTTCAAATACAACCGCGCCATCGAATGGGCTTCCTTCCAGAAGACCCGCTCCGGCTTCACCTCGCCCACGCTGGAGTTCTACGATGCCGGCCACACCCTCGGCTCCGCTGGCGTCATGGTCCGTGGGGCCAAGGAAACACTGTTCTTCACGGGTGACGTCTGCTTCCAAGACCAGACCATCCTCAAAGGCGCTCGCTTCGAGGATATCAAAGCCGATGTGCTCATCATAGAGACCACTCGCGGCAACCGCGATGTCCCCGCCGGCATGACGCGCGAGACGGAACTCAAACGCCTCGGCGATGCGATTATTAAAGTCCAAGAACGTAAAGGCTCCGTCCTGCTCCCCACCTTCGCGCTTGGCCGCACACAAGAGATTCTCGCCTTCCTCGCCCTGCTCATCAAGGAAGGCAAACTCAAGCACCAGCCCATCTATATCGGCGGCCTGGGCCGCGTCTTCACTGAGATCTACGATCTGGAAGCGCACCGCGCCCATCGCAATCACAGCAACCTGCAACTGCGCGAAACGCTCAACCTAAACGTACTCGACCGGAAACAGATCGATAAGATGAAGAACACCGGCAGCCGCATCTACGTGGTGACCGCCGGTATGATGAGCGAGAACACCGCCGCCCACGATCTCGCCATGCGCATGGCCGGCCAGGAAAACGACGCCATCTTCTTTGTCGGCTACGCGGACCCTGATACCCCCGGTGGCCGTATGCGTGCCGCCCCGAAAGGCGAACCTTTCTTGTTCAGCCCGAGCGCGGGCGAACTGACGGTGAACTGCGAATTGGAATCCTTTGACCTGACCGCTCATGCCAATCGCGATGAGTTGCTGGATTTCGTCGGCGAAGTGGAGCCGCACACCGTCATTCTTGCTCACGGCGATGATGAAGCGCGCGCTTGGTTCGCCCAAGCCATCAATCAACGCCATCCCAAGATCAAGGTGTTGCAGCCCGGTCCTGGTGAAGCCGTGGAGGTTTAGAGCGTTTTAAAAAATACTGTAGCCGATTGAAGCGAGGATTTTTGCGTTCTGGCGAGGCTTCGGTGAAGGAGCAGGTTTGCAAGACCCTGTGACTGAGCCGAAACGAAGCCAGAACTCAAAAAGACCGCTTACTCGCCACTTCACCAAGCGGCTACAGGATTTTTTAAACCGCTCTAGTCGGCCGCGCTTTTCCGCCAGTAATCCGGCAGGTCTTTTTTGGTCTCCAACAAAATCTCCAGAATCGCCTGCCGCGATTCCTTGCTGACCCGTGCATAAGCTTCACCGGTCTCAGCCCCGGTGAGGACTTCATACATCCGGCGATAGACGAGTGCTTTGGCTTCTGGCGGCAATTGCTCAAAGACATCCGAGTAGATCAGATAACTGCACGGATACTTCAGCAGCCGGGTTTGCAGATCCAAGTCCCGGAATGAGCGACCCTTGCTGTCACGCGGACCTTGCTTTTGGAATTCTTCCGCGAACTTGCTGGTTCCTTTCACCGGACTGGGCAAGGGCACTTCATCCGCAAATAGCAGGTAACGCACAAACCCATCTACGATCTGATGCAGATGCCGCGTGTGCTGATACATGAAGAGATGGATGCGCGTCTCGTAATTCAGCCGCGTGATGTAATTGTGCAGATGCGCCTGATGCTCAAACGTCATCAAGGCCACGATATCACTCCCGGGCTCCGGATACTTCGTCACCTCGAAGAACTGGTCCAATCGCTGGAGGCTGCTCATGTATCCCGGCGTTTCCTCCTGCTTCTTGAACGCAGCCTCCCCCATCAGATTCCCGCTGTGTACCATCTTGCCCGCCTCACCGGAGACATACCAGCCAGCCCAGCGCTTCTCGAAAGGCGTTTTATGGCTCACCATCATCGAGCCGTTGAACATATCCACCTTGCCCTCTTCATCCGGGATGAAGGAACGCGCCAAGTGTCCCGGCACTCCCATATTGCGCGTGGAGGCGTGGCACTCCAGGCATTGATTGTCCCGCCGCATCCGCGGGTTCCTCACGTCACTCTGGTCCAACGTATAGAACACTCCGCCTAATCTCGGATCAGAAGAAGCGATCTCGATGATCGGCGAACCCGGAATCCAACCCACATACACATCATCATTGAAAAACAAAGCCCGCGGATTCTTCGGCCCGATGAGATGCCGTTGCAAAGAAGTCTTGGAGAACACCAGCATCTGTGAGGATACGGGTATGTTCAGCTCCTTCAATAACGACGGCAACAACCCGAATTTCTCATCCGCTTTCAGCCGTATCTCTTCATAATCCAGCTTGCGCTTAAGCACTGCCACCGGATCCGTGGCTCTCACGTGCGGATAATCGATGATCTCCTCATCGAAAGGCATCATCTGATAAGACCCCTGAAAATCCACCGGCTCACCCGCCGTCGCGCGGATCATTGACACGCTTAAAAGCAAAGCCGCTACCACCCCTCGCGGAATCCGCCTGCGAAGCAAATCGACTGATAAGATGTTAAAGAAGTATTTCAGATATATCTATTAAAGCTCAATC
>CAZRGY010000048.1:6422-13878 GCA_964599715.1 uncultured Verrucomicrobiota bacterium
TTGCCAACCCTCTATTGTTGGGATTGCACCGTAGGCTGACCTGCATGCGGTAGTAGCTATACTTTGACCTTCAGCTTCTCTTTGTTACCTGAAGCGGCTGCCAAGCCCTTAACCTCTTTGCTCTTACCGCTTTCCGGATCGGAGACCTTGACCGTATAGCTTCCAGTCGCGAAGACATGCGGCTGGAACTTGGCAGACTGCAAACGCAAGGCGTATACCAGTTCACCGCTCTTTTCCTCGATCACCTCTACCAGCGGCTGCTTCACTCCCTCGATATTCAATGTCGGCAGGTGCGCCGTGGCTTTGCGGGCATAGTTTTCCGCGACATCCACCACCACCGGCCAACCGGGGAATTGCCCGCCTGGCTTCGTCGGGTCCGTCGTGTAGGGCCAGCAATCGATGGTGACCTTCCGCTTCTTTTTATCGAAGCGCACCACACCCAGACCGCTCGTCTTGGCCACCACCTGTTCCATGATCGGTTTCGGCGGCTGGTCAACCGCCTTGGCAAACGCAACGATCGTCAACGGGTTGTCAAAATGATCGAGGAAATCCCCCAACTCTCCCGGATTGCCCGTCTTGGCATTACGTCCCGTCTTCGCCGGACGCCACCACCGGGGATAACCCACATTCACCGCCGGACCGGCAAAAGCCACGCCCGCATCCTTGTGCGTATCCACGCCGTAATGCACCACTGCCGGGAGATGCTGATCCCCTGCGATGTGAAACGCGTGCGCCTTGCGGATGATTTTCAATGCCTCATTACGCGGCGACTGCGGCCAGCCGTTCGCATCGTAGTCCGCACGCAATTCACCATCAGGTCCGCCATGCGTGGTGGCCATGGCGGTGAAGATGGTCTGTGAGATGATCGATTTCATCTCCGCATCCTTCCAATCCGTCACCCACTCACGCAGGAACTGCATCTGCTTGTCACCGAGCAACTGCAAGCCCGGCAGATCGGCGGTCTTGGGATTGTAATCCATGCCCTTCACATGATCACCCCGGGGCGTATCCGTCTTGGGCACCTTGCCTTCGGGACCGGACTTGTATTGCCGGTCGGCCAGCACCGCGAAACTGACACCTCCGTACGTGAGCGGTCCGTAATAATTCGTCGTCCCTCGCTTGCACGGCGTGGGGTCATAAGGATCCGGATGATGCGATGCTTGAGTACGATGCACCACATTCACCCACGTCGCTTCCATGTCATAACCGCCTGCTTCTTGCGTCGTCTTGCGCCCATCACCGGCTTCGCCCCAGAGATTACCCTGATAGACATCATGATCATCCGGCAGCGAGACACTCGGACGGTCCTTCGTCAATTCACGCCAGGTCCAGCCGTGGAAATACCACTTGCGGAGATAATCGATGATGGCCGGCTCCAACGGCGTTCGCTGGACACCATACCCGCCGCAGCTCTCGTAAAACTGATCTCCCACAAAGGCCAACAGGTCCGGGTCGAGCTTGGCCATGTTCCCCACCAGCTCTGTGTTCGGGAAGATGGCGTGGATATTACAGGACACATCGCCCACCGTCAGCTCAGGCTTGTCTTTCGGATCCTTCCGGATCACCCCGGCCCAATCATGCAAGGTATCCCGTCCGCGCGTCTTGAAAACGTATTGCAGACGATAAGGCACATCCTTGTTCCCATCCCAATTTTCGAAGCGGAACGTGGCTGTGCGCGCTTCCGGATGGATGGATTCCTCGCCCGCTGTCTTCCACGCGTTGCCCTGCTTGAATTGCAGCCGGACAGTCTGTGAATCATCCGCACCGATCGGCGGCATCTGGGCCGTAAGCTTCATTACCCCTTTACTCAGCGTATACTGCGAGAAAAGAATAGGCCCAAAAGTCTGCGCGTCATTTCCGGACAACTTCGTGCCGCTGACCTGCCAGTCGCTGAACCAGAATTCGCCCGTGCCAAAGCTTGCCTCGGCTGCCTTGCCCTTGGCCTTGCCGCCGCCACGTCCGGCAGGTGAACCAAAATTGCTGATGAGCGCGATGTTGCCGATGAGCTGGTCGCTGCCGATCTTGTCCACCTCGGATTGGCCCAACTGTTTGCGGGTGGCGGCGTCAAACACCGTCAGCTTCACCTTGTAATCATCCCCGGCCGGCACCACCTGCACACTCAGTTCGACTGCTTCCCGGTCCAGATCCACTAGCACGCGACTGTTGGCCGCTGAACCTAATGCGCCAGTGAACATCCCGCCTTCGGAATTCACCCCGATATGAAACCCGCTGTTCGGTGCCGGCCACAGATTGTTGCGATAATCATGCCGCTCCGGGTAATCCTTCAACGTGCCCAGAATCCCCAAGCGCAAACCAAACGAACCTTTGCCCGCTTTCAACTTGCCGCCACCCATGCGCCCGATCTTAACGCTCATCTCGACTGTGCCTCGTTGCGGCCCCACTTGCCGTGTGAGCAGATGCAATTGCCGGTCCAACGCGGCCTTCACACACTCCACGCGACCGTTCTTCACTTGCCAGTCCTGCATCGGGTTCGCCCAATACTCCGGCCCGATCCAGACCCGATCCAGGCTCTCCTGCCACTTGCTCTTGAACGCTGCTGGCGCATCAGCCGCCTGTGCCAGTTGAGGCAGTACTTTGACGGCTACTACGGTGCCGGCTGTGGCGGCTGCCGAGTGAGCGATAAATTTACGGCGCGTTACTTTCCGCAGGGATTTCATGGCCTGATTAAAGCTCCAAATGATTTTGAAAAAAGATTTTTCTTGGGCAAGTTGTCCTGGCTAAAGACCGTTGCAAACCTCCATTGACAAACGTAACCACCATTCGTTCGTCTGCTACCGCCCGATCAGAAGGACAGAAACTTCAGCACTTTCACATTGCCATCAGAAACGATCGCCAACCGGTTCAGATTCACATCCATCTGGTCGATATCTCCTTTGTATTCCAATTCCCACTCAATCTTCCCATTGCGCGGATTGACCCGGTGAATGTAAGTGCGGTCCGCTTCGGAGCTGCCAGCCATCATCCCCAGTGTGCTTCCCGCAGGCCGGGTAGTGTAAAGAAACTTTCCGGTGCGGTACACATCTTTGCTGCCTTCCTTGCAATCCCACTCCAGCTTGCCCGAGCGGGCATCCAGCTTTAGAAACTGGGCCCTAGGACGATTCTCCAGTGTGATATCCTCAGAGAATTGGATGCTGTCCGGGCTGGCAGTAGTGCCACAGACAAAGACTCCGTCCTTGTCATCCACCACGACACTGGTGATTCCCACGTTCTGAAAGTTCCAGCGCTTCTTACCGTCCGGCAGATCGAACGCCGTGATGGAACCCTTGTCCCAAAAATACAAAGTGTCTGCCGTCTCCAGAAATGGTGCATTTTCTTTGCGACGGAAGGCCATCCCTCCCATCGCCCCAATCGGATATTCCATGCGTCGCTGGAAGAGCAACTTGTTCGCCTTGCTCAGTACGATCACATCCCGATAGCCGACGATCAGGTCAACTGTCTTGCCCGCATAAAAACTGGGCTCCCCGATGATCTCCCCCTCCCACCTCGCCACCCCTCCTTTGAGTATGCGGTCAATGGTTATCGCATAGGTGCTCTCATCCACTGAGGTAAACTGTCCGCCATCGGAACGTTTGATGTCATTGAAAACATCTTCAGCAATTCCCAGCGGATTACTCACTGCCGAGGTGTTGGAATTGAGTTTCGATTTCTTGGGAGCATCACGCATCACCTTTACACGGGTGAAATTGGTTTTAATAATTTTGAAGTCGATCCGCATGGCATGATCACCCGCAGCGGCGAAAAGGGTGTTCTCCGAGATCGCCCGGAATTCATCATCCCCTTCCAACTCCTGTTTCAGCAGGTTTCCCGACGTAGCGGGCCGGTCCAGATTTCCGCTGACCTTGGCTACGACCTCTTTCTTAGGCCGGGTGGCGATTGTCTCAGACTTGGATTCACCCGTCGCCAGATTGACGACAAGCACTTGGTATTCCTGACGCTGCTGTTCACTGATCACTACCAGATTGTTGTCCTCGGCCACGAACTCCGTCACCTGTCCGGGCACTGACATCTGCTTCTTGGCCTGGCCTGTCAGCGGATCGATCTGGTGCAGCTTGCCCCCTTGCAAAGCCCACACATCTTTATCCGACATAAACAAGCGACTTTGACCGCCGAAGTAGCCAAATCCTCCACCCTCATCACCCGCGTCTTTGGTGGAAAGGGTCCAGCGTGCCTGGCCGGCTTTCAGATCATGCAACACGACACTCTTGCCATCCGCCACCACAAGTTCATCAGGGCTGAACAACTGGGCAACGGCCCCGTAACTGCTCTCCCCCAGATCCAAGCTAAAATAGGTCTTCGGCGCCGAGCCGATAAAAGCGTACCAGCCATATGCTCCTATGAAGGCGACTAAAAACACCGCGGCGATCTTGATCACCAGTAAAGTCTTGCCCCACTCCTGGTGACTTGCCGCCATCTTGTTATGCGTCTCGGCCAGCCGCTTGGCCCGCCGGGCCTCGAATGAATCCTCCTCCGGCAACACCTCGGCTACACCCGGTGCGGATGCGGGTGCTTCGGGTTCCGGTTTCGCCGGCTCATGCACTTTGCGGCTCACTGATAATCCCCCGGCTTTGGGTGCAGCGGGTGCTTCAGGTGCAGGCGATGCAGCAGGAGTAGCTGGCGGGGGCGCAGGTGGGGGCGTATGTGCTGAGCGGGAAACTTTCAGACCCGAGCCTGCAGCGGGTGCAGACGACACTTCAGGAGCGGGGGTAGGAGCTGGTGGAGCCGGGGGAGCAACTTGAGCAGACATCACTTGGGCGATATATCCGTTCGCCGCTTCTGTGCAATCGAACTGGCAAGCCGGGCACAGTAGTAACATCGGCATACGCCCGTTAACAGGCTCTACCTCAAAGGCAAATTTAGTTCCACAACCGCACAAAAGTTTGATCTGCATGGTCCAAGCTGGTTGTTGCTCCTTTTTCCAACATCCCCGGTCAGGACATCAAAGGCGGGCGCCTTTCAATTCCTAAGAACATCT
The DNA here is from genome assembly GCA_964599715.1 of uncultured Verrucomicrobiota bacterium. Classification (GTDB taxonomy): domain Bacteria; phylum Verrucomicrobiota; class Verrucomicrobiia; order Limisphaerales; family JAEYXS01; genus JAEYXS01. The sequence continues at coordinate 11,416 of CAZRGY010000048.1, forward strand.
GGAAAACGAATTCACCCTAACCGCCCGGAGCAGAAAAACAATTCAGAAATCGGCAACCACCTTGAATGACGTCTGATTTCGTGAACAAGGCAGCGACAACGCTCGTTCTACTTCAAAGCTTCATGCAAAAAGCCCGAAACCTCTTCCACAAACGGAGTGAACCAAGGATTACTGCCCCAGCAGCCATGCTTGCCTCCTTGCACGATGACCAGCCGGTTCGGCACTTTCAGGGCATCGAGTTGCTTGCGGAACTCGACATAGCGTTCGCCCGGTGAATCAAACTCACCTTCGATCAACAATATCGGCGGCGTGTTCTTGGAAAGATGCGTTATGGGCGAACCCGCCACATACAGTTCCTTTTTCTCCGCATACGTCCCACCAAAAAACACTAGTTGGTTCTGGATCGGATTTTTCGCCTCTGCCGCTCGCGTAGCCTGATCCACGCCCGCACCCATCATCACGCATGCTTGTAATGCGCTAGACTGCTTGTCATTTCCACCGGTGCCCTCGAACAATTTGCTCTTGCCCGTGCCCGCTAACATTCCGACTAAATGCCCTCCTGCGGAGCCACCAACACCACCTATGCGTTTCGGATCAATATGATACTTCTTCGCATTCGCGCGCATCCAACGGACAGCTGCTTTGCAATCTTCCACTGCCCCCGGGAACTTCGCTTCACCCGCCAAACGATATTCGATCGTCACCGCTACGAAGCCTTTCACTGCGAGCTGTTGAGCCATTGACCGGAATGCTTCCTTGTTACCACCCGTCCAGCCACCACCATGCACGACCACCACCCCAGGAAACGGGCCATCGCCTTTCGGCGCATAAAGATCCAGTTTCAGCTCACGTCCGCCACCCGTGCCGAACACCAGATTTTCCTGCGCCACCACGCCTTCTGGAACCTTGTCCGCCGCCTTGGATGGCTTCACATCCTTCGGCACTTCTACGAACTTATCCACTTTCACACCCGGGGCGGGTTTGAACGGCGCGGCGTGCAAATTGAAAATCCCCAATGAAATTGCGGTCAATATAACGGCTGTTCTCATGTCTCAAGATAGACGGGCCAAAGCACTCGCTACGTTACGATCAACTGATGATTTCTTTGATGATGTGTCCATGCACATCGGTGAGGCGGCGATCGATACCATTGTGGCGGAATGTCAGTTTGGTGTGTTCCATACCTAACAGGCGCAACACCGTGGCATGGATGTCATACACCAGCGTAGGGTTGTCGCGATCCAACGGCTTGTAACCCCATTCATCGCTCTCACCATGCGTGACACCACCTTTGATGCCGCCACCGCAGAGCCAGTTCGTGAAGCAGTACGGGTTGTGATCGCGGCCTTTTCCACCTTGGGTCGAAGGCATGCGTCCGAACTCGGTCGTCCACAGGATGATGGTGTCGTCCAGCAAGCCACGCTGTTTCAAATCTTGAATGAGTGCCGCCGCTCCTTGCGCCATGCCCCGTGCCAAGGGACCGTGATCGCGTTCCACATCTTCATGCGAATCCCAGTTGCGCCGTGGAAAACCATTGTCATTGCCGGACCAGATCTGCACAAAGCGCACGCCACGTTCCAACAATCGACGCGCCACCAGACATTTGCGCCCGAAATAATCCGCCTCCTCGCGGGCATTGATCTCCTTCGGCCACTCCTTGGTCGTGCGGTCGACGCCATACATATCGAGGATGTAGTCCGGCTCTTTGGTGATATCGAGCGCCTCTGGGGCGCTCAATTGCATGCGCGCCGCCAACTCATAACTGCGGATGCGCGATTCCAGTCGCCCATCTCCCTCTCGCCGCGCCGCATACTCTTCATTGAGCGCGGCCATCAAGCGATGTGCTTCCGCTTCACTGGCGGGAGTGATGTAATCCCCATTCTTGTGCGGATACAGATCTGCGATGGGATTTTCCGCTCCCGGATAGATCACCGTGCCGCTGTGTTGCGAGGGCAGGAACGCCGCGTCCCAATTCTTCACCCCATTCGAAGCCAGTCCCCGATGATCTGGCAGCACGACAAATGTCGGCAGATTCTCATTCTCGCTGCCCAAACCATAACTCACCCAGCTCCCCATGCCCGGAAACCCCGGCAACTGAAAGCCCGTAGCTTGCAACAAAGTGGCCGCACTGTGCACCCCCGATTTGCCAACGAGATTGTGGATGAACGCGATGTCATCCACACATGGCCCTAATGCAGACACCACTTCGCTGATCTGCTTGCCGGACTGCCCGTACGGCTTAAAATCCCAAACCGGCTTCTTCCACGGGCCCAGACCGTTCTGAAACGCTTCGACCTTCTCACCGAAGTCCGACGCCTTGCCGTCTTGCTTCACCAACTCCTGCTTGAAATCCCACAGGTCGATATGACTGGCGGCCCCCGCCATGAAGAGTTGCACGACGCGTTTGGCCTTGGGTGGGAAATGTGGTAATAGTTTACCGTTCGAACTCGCATCCGCAGCGAG
>CAZRGY010000049.1:0-2045 GCA_964599715.1 uncultured Verrucomicrobiota bacterium
AACCGGTCCACCTGCGCTTCAGGCAAGGGATACGTTCCCTCTTGCTCGATGGGGTTCTGCGTGGCCAGCACCAGGAACGGCTCCTCCAGTGCGTAGGTCTTGTCGCCGATGGTCACTTGGCGCTCCTGCATCGCCTCGAGCAATGCACTTTGCACCTTGGCTGGAGCGCGGTTAATTTCGTCAGCGAGGACAATATTTGCAAAGACCGGCCCTTGGCGTGTCGTGAACGCACCGGACTGGGGATTGAATATCTGCGTGCCGATGACATCGGCTGGCAGCATATCTGGCGTGAATTGTAGCCGGGCAAACCGGACATCCAGTGAATTGGCCAGTGTCTTGACGGACAAAGTCTTGGCCAATCCCGGCACACCTTCCAGTAATACGTGACCATTGGCCAACAAACCGATGACCAATCGCTCCACCAGATACTTCTGTCCCACCACCACCCGGTTGATTTCTCCCAGCAAACCGGGGACAAATGCCGAGGCTTCCTGAACCGCTGCGTTGATCGCGTTAATTCCTGTACTCATGCGTTTTTCATCAATTACCTTACTCCCCAGAGACAATCCCGCGGAAGATGTGTTCAGAAAAAGCTGCCTGAACAGGGAATGCAATCTGGAATCCATTTGCCATGACGAATAATTATTCTATCTTGAGCCCGCTTTAGGCCACTAAGTCGCCTCTATGTCGCCTGCCAGGAAGTCCATTTTGGGGAATCATCTCAGACAATTCTGGGCCGCCTATGTAGTGCTGGTCATCGCCCTCGCGCCCTCGCTCATCATCTGGACTCGCGTAAAAGAAACTGTCCATCAGCACGCCGCCGCCCGTTTTCACGAACTAGTTCGGGAAAACCACCAGGAAATCGAACGCCGCGCCCGCCAGCATTTTCCCGCACTGAGAGAGACCCGCAGTTTTTTTGAAGCCAGCCACCGGGTGGAACAAGTGGAGTGGACACGCTATACCAGCAATCTGGAATTGGGCTCGCGGTTTCCGGCCTACAATGCCATCGGTTTCGCCAAAATCGTCACGGCCGGAGAAAAAGCTGCTTTCGAAAAAAGCGTTCAGGACCTAGGTGCCAGCACTTTTAAACTGCCTGAAAGTCAGACCGGCACCAACTTGCCCGTCATCATGCTGGCACCGGATAGCACCTACCCCATCCGCGAGCAGGCATTGGATCTTGCCGTGATGCCCGAGTTACAAGGAGCCATTGAACTGTCCCTGCGTTCAAATCGCCCCGAAGCCAGTTTTCCGGTTCAACTGACGCTGGACACCGGAAAGAGCGCCCAGACCTGCATCTTGATGGTGCTGCCGGTCTATAAATACAACGCGCAAGACAAACCTGAGCAACTGGAAGGGTTCGCCGTGGGCATCATGGAGATGAAACGCCTCTTCTCAGTGCTGTTCGAGAATGCCCGCCGGGATCTACTCCATTTCACCATCACGGAAAAAAACGAAGATGGCACAGCATCGCAGCTTTTCACCTCCATCCCCTCGGAAGCCACGGCACAGGTTGATGATGAGTTTGTCATAGAACGAAAACTGGCCTTTGCCGGCCATATTTGGGAGATGAGAGTGGAGGCCGAGCCAGCCTTCTTCGAGAGTTCCGGCAGCTACCTGCCTAGGCTAAGCCTCGTGGGCGGTCTGCTCATCACTGCCGCGTTATTTGGGATCACTTGGAGCCAGGCAAGAGCCCGTGCCCTGGCAGAGACACTTTCCGGAAACCTCACGGAAAGTGAAGAACGTTACCGTCTGGTGAACCGGGCGACAAACGACATCATCTATGACTGGGATGTAGCCAAAGAACGGATCATGTGGAATGAGGCCATGTCGCTAAGCTTCAGTTACGGACCAGACAAGATCGAACCCACATTGACATGGTGGGAAGAAAAAGTGCATCCGCTCGACCGGGTGAGAGTTGTCCGTGGTTTGGAGTCTGCTATAAAAAAGGGCGGTGAATTCTGGGCCGATGAATATCGTTTTCTCCGGGGTGACGGCGAATATGCCACTGTGATCGACCGCGGCTATATCCTGCGCGATGACAAGGG
>CAZRGY010000049.1:2145-13849 GCA_964599715.1 uncultured Verrucomicrobiota bacterium
ACGGCGAATATGCCACTGTGATCGACCGCGGCTATATCCTGCGCGATGACAAGGGTGAGGTGACCCGCATGATCGGCTCCATGATGGACATCACCGATCGTAAGAAATCGGAAGAAGCCCGACATCGATCCGAGCAGAAACTGAAACTGCACTTCGAGCAGACGCCGCTGGCAGTGATAGAATGGGATTTGAATTTTCATGCCTTGGACTGGAATCCGGGGGCGGAGAAGACTTTTGGTTACACAGCCCAGGAAGCCCTTGGAAAGCATGCCTCGGAATTGATAGTGCCCGAATCATCCCGCCGCCATGTGAACGAGGTCTGGCAGGCCCTGTTAGTGGCCAACCGCTTCGGCCACAGAAGCACTAACAAAAACTGCACCAAGGACGGACGGACCATCGTTTGTGACTGGTACAACACTCCGGTCATGGATCGTGATGGCAAGGTCATCAGCGTCATCACCTTGGCCATGGATGTCACCGAGCAGCGCCATGTAGCCGATGCGTTGGAGGAGGAGAAGGAGTTGCTTTCTGTAACCATGCGGTCGATTGGCGAAGGGGTAATCGCCACGGACACGGCAGAAAACATCGTCCTCATCAACCGGGTAGCGGAGCATATGCTCGGTTGTCACCAGTCTGATGCGATCGGCCAACCCCTCTCCCGGTGGCTCAAGCTGCAACATCTGAAATCCGGTGAACCCTTGGAAAACCCCGTGACCAAAGTGTTACGGTCCAATGGTCAGGTAGAGCTGCACAGCCAGCAATCCATGCTGGTGGGCGTGCCGGTTGAGCGGCGCATCTCTTTTTCTTGCAGTCCCATCTATGGTGGTGACAGTCATTTGCTGGGCAGCGTGCTGGTCTTCCGCGATGTCTCTGACGAAGCACGCACCGCTGAGGAACTGCTGCGGACCAGCAAACTCGAATCTCTGGGCATCCTGGCTGGCGGCATCGCCCATGATTTCAACAACATCCTGACGGTCATCATCGGCAACATCTCCATCGCCAAGATGCAGATCCCGGCCAGCAGCACCTCCCAAAACCGTTTGGATGAGGCAGAACGGGCAAGCTTGCGCGCCCGCGATCTGACGTTGCAATTGCTCACCTTTGCCAAAGGCGGGGCCCCTATCAAACAAACCGCCTCCATCACCGAACTGATCAAGGATACGACCGGTTTTGTGCTGCATGGCTCCAAGGTGCAATGCCTGTTCGATCTGGAAACAGAACTCTGGCCGGTCGAAGTGGATGAAGGACAGATCAGCCAGGTGATGGACAACTTGGTCATCAACGCCGTGCAAGCCATGCCCAATGGCGGACGCATACAAGTCTGCAGTAAAAATGTCGCGCTCGATGTGAATTCCGGCATCCCCCTGCCCGCCGGTCGTTATGTGATGGTCTCGGTGCAAGATGATGGCGTAGGCATCCCGGCGGAAGTTTTGCCCAAGATTTTTGATCCGTATTTCACGACCAAGTCTTCCGGCACCGGTTTAGGACTGGCGACTTCTTACTCCATTGTGCGGAACCACAATGGACTGATGACCGTGCAATCCGCCGTAGGCGAAGGCACCACATTCAAAATCTATCTGCCAGCTTCCGACAAACAGGTGCAGCAAAACCGGGTGGAAATGACTCCACTGAACAAATGCCAAGGCCGCGTATTAGTGATGGATGATGATGACCGCATCCGGGATCTGCTCAAATCCATGATCGAGGCCATCGGATATGAAGTGGAGACGACGGCCAATGGTAATGAAGCCATCAATCGTTATCGGGATGCCATGTCCGAAGGGAAACGTTTTGATGTCTCCATCATGGATCTGACTATCCCGGGTGGAATGGGTGGCAAAGAGGCTATCCGACTCATCAAGGAACTTGATCCCAAAGCCAAAGCGATCGTCTCCAGCGGGTATTCCAACGATCCCATCATGGCCAACCATCGCGAGAACGGCTTTGCCGGAGTGCTCTCCAAACCCTATAAGATCCAAGACTTGGCCAAGGCATTGGAGATCACCATCAACAGCTAGGAGCAATCCTTGGTGGCGAATAATTCCCTCACTTTAGTGACATCCGCCTGTATCTGACTGGTCAGTGCTTCCAAAGACGGGAACCGCTGTTCTTCGCGCAGTTTTTGCACAAAAAAAAGCTCCAGTGACTGGCCGTAAGCATCTCCCGAAAAATCCAACAGATGAGCTTCTACATGCAGCTTGGGGGCGGGTTCGCTCACTGTCGGGCGCATGCCGATGTTCACCGCTGCCCGCAAGGTATGCCCAGCCATGCAAGCGTGTGCGGCATAAACACCGTGAGGTGGAGTCACCCGACCTTGCACCTCAAGATTTGCCGTCGGAAACCCCAGTTTGCGACCGACCTGATCGCCAGCGATCACCGTTCCCGCGAGTGAATAGTCGCGGCCTAGCATCTGGCTGGCGAGATCAAGCTGCCCCTTCCGGATGGCTTCGCGGATCCGGGTGCTGCTCACGGCAGCCTGTCCCAAAGAGACAGCTTCCAATCCGTGCGCGGTGAAGTGCAGTTCCTGTCCCAGACGGCTGAGCAACTGCACATTACCCGAGCGTTTATGGCCAAAAACAAAATCCTCCCCTACGCAGATGCTATGGATACGCCCCAAGTCACTCACCAGTCCGCGGATGAAGCTCTCGCCATCCACCTGGCTGAACGCTTCATCGAAAGGCAACAGCAGCAAGGCGTCGGCCCCCAACGAGCGAATGGCTTCCACCCTTTGCTGCTGGTCATAGATAAGCGGCGGCACGCGGTCTGGAGCGATCACTTCGGCCGGATGCCGGTCAAAAGTGACGACCAAGGAAACCCCCTCTTGCTGGCGGGCGTCTAGAATAGTCTGCCGGATGACCTGTTGATGTCCGAGGTGAACACCGTCAAAAAAGCCGATGGCCAAAGACACTTTTCGTCCCCCAGTCTCCAGTTCACGGGCGGAGCGAATGATCTTCATGGCGGTAAAGGATCAGGTGAGTTTAAGGAAAGGGATGACCCGCGCCGCAAGTTCGGCCGGCTTCAAGACCAGCAGCTTGTCGAGATGCATGGCATCTGCCACATCGAACTTGCCCGAGACAGTCCGGCGCAACTCAGTGAGATGTGCGCCACAACCAATCTTTTGCCCCAGATCATGCACCAGGCTGCGCACATAGGTGCCCTTGGTGCAAGCGACACGGAATGTAGCCAGCGGTTCCTCATAGGTCAGGAAACGATAGGTATAGATATGGATGAGCCGTTGCTTGCGCTCCACTTCCACGCCTTTGCGGGCCAACTTGTAGAGCGGTACCCCATCTTTCTTGATGGCCGAGGCCATGGGCGGAGTTTGCAGGATATCACCGACGAACGTATCCGCCTCTTGGTTCAAGATGTCCAAGGTCAATGGCGGCACCGGCAGGGAACTCACCAGTTCGCCATCGATATCATAGCTGTCTGTGGTCTCACCGAATTTGGCCGTGCCCTCATACACCTTGTCATCGGACATCAACCGCTCGGATAGTTTGGTAGCCTTGCCCAAAACCAAGATCAACAGACCAGTGGCATTGGGATCCAAGGTGCCGCAATGCCCCACTTTTTTGATACTGAAATAGCGGCGAATCTCATCCACCACATCATGTGAAGTCATCCCCTTTGGCTTGTCCACCAACAGGGCGCCATCCAGCGCATCAAAATTCTGCAAACTCATGATTTTACCGCATCCAAAGCTTTACGCACGGCCGCCAGCACCCGTCGCTGCACCGTAAGAGGCCGCCCTTCGATCCGCGCCCCGGCTGCTGCCGGATGTCCGCCACCGCCAAATTCCTGGGCGATGGCACTGACATTCACCGCCTTGGTCTTGGACCGCAGACTCACGCGGGTCACCTCCGGCTCCATCTCTTCAAAAACACAGGCCACCACCACGGGCTCGATATCCCGGACATGGTCGATCAACCCCTCACTATCCGCCGTGGTCGCACCCGTACGGGCGAAATCCACTGGTTTCAGCCAGAAGTAGGCGATCTGCTCATCATGGACTAACCGGAAGGAATTATACACGTGCCGCAACAGGCGGACCCGGGAAAGCGGATAAGACTGATAGACCTCGTGACAGATGCGCCCCAATTCCGCGCCATACTTCACCAACTCTGCCGCTGTGTGATAGGTGGAAGGACGTGTGGAGGCGTATTGGAACGAACCCGTATCCGTGCTTACCGCAGTGAAGAGACAGTTCGCGATCGTCGGGGTAACCGGCAACTTCGCCGCTTTCAACAACCGGAAAATCAGTTCACCAGAGGAAGATTCCTTGGGGGAAATCCAGTTGATATCGGCATACCGCGTATTGCTGCCGTGGTGGTCAATATTGATGAAAACATCCCGGTTCTGAATGTGTTCCCCCACCGTTCCCAAACGCTCAAAGCTCGCGCAGTCCGTAGCGATGACGCAGTCGAAATGCTTACCTTTGACCGGCTTGGCAACGACCTTGTCCGGATCCAGAAAAGAAAGCTTTTGAGGAACCACATCCTGGTTCCAGCAGACCGCATCCTTGCCCATGCTGCGCAAGGCCATGGTCAATCCGAGTTGCGAACCGATGCAATCACCATCGGGCCGGATATGACCGACCACACAAAAAGTTTGAGCCTTGCGCATCGTATCGATGATGCGCTGCAGAATTTTCGGGACGGATTTCATGAAGCAGGGTCGGACTTTTCCAGCTCCTGGATGATCTGGAGGACGCGGTCACCCCGTTCAATGGAGTCATCAATCACCAGTTTCAGGACTGGGGTATAGCGGAGCACCACTTCCTGGCCCAACAAGCCCTGGATACGTTTACGCTCGGCTTGAAGCTTCTCTTCGCCCAGTTTTTTCTGGGCCTTGGAGCCGATGATGCTCAGGAAAACCGTGGCCGACTGGAAATCGCCAGCCACCTGCACGTCATTCACCGAAATGATGCCATAATCATTCGTCGAGAATTCCCGGCGGATGATCTCACCCAGTGTGCGCTTCAAAAGTTCGCGCACGCGCGCTGCCCTTACAGATGGCATATCGGTTCCAGATTACACCCGTTACAACTGTTGCGCCACCTTCTCCTGCGTGAAACATTCGATGGAATCACCCACCTGGAAGTCGTTGAAACCATCCAGACGGATACCGCATTCCATGCCGGTACGCACTTCGTTGACTTCGTCCTGGAAGCGGCGCAGCGAAGACATGTTGCCTTCGAAGATAAGGTTCTTGCGGCGCATGACGCGGACCTTGCCTTTGACGAGACGGCCCGTGGTGACCGCACAACCGGCCACATTGCCGCCCTTGGAGAGCTCGAATATCTGGCGGACTTCCGCCGAGCCCACCACGACGTCCTTGACCAGCGGGTCAAGCAAGCCGGCCATGGCCGCTTTGATCTCATCCACCAACTCGTAGATGATGGAGTAAAGCTTGATCTGGATGCTCTCGCGCTTGGCCACATCCGCAACCCCGTTGTCGATGCGCGTATGGAAACCAAGGATGAGGGCTTTCGAGGCCGAGCACAGGAGCACATCGGATTCCGTGACGGTACCGACGGCGTTGTGGATGATTTCCAAAGAAACCTTGTCAGATTCGATCTTGTTCAGGGCATCAACGATGGCTTCCAGCGATCCTTGCGTATCCGCCTTGACCACCACTTTGAGCACCTTGGCCGAGTTTTCCGCCAGCGTGGAGAAGAGGTTCTCGAGGCTGACTTTGGGACGGCTCTCTTGCGCAGCGGCTTCGCGGGCTTCCTGGATGCGCTTGGCGGCCTCTTCGCGTGCCTGCTTCTCATTGCTCAACACCACGAACTCAGCACCGGCATCCGGAACGCCGTTCAAGCCCAACACTTTGACAGCGTAGGACGGGCCAGCGGATTGCATGCGCTTGTCGTCTTCGTTGATCAAGGCGCGCACCTTGCCATAATTCTCACCGCACAAGATGACATCGCCCACCTTGAGCGTGCCCTTGCGTACCAGCACCGTGGCCGTAGGACCACCAGGTTGCAGGCCGGATTCGATGACGTTGCCCTTGGCGTTCCGGTCTGGGTTCGCCTTGAGTTCCATCATGTCCGCCTGGAGCAAGATCATCTCCAGCAGCTTGTCAACGCCCAGCTTCGTGAGGCCGGAGCAATCCACATAAATCGTTTCACCACCCCAGTCGTCTGGCACCAATCCCTTTTCCTGCAACTGCTGACGCACCTTAAGGGCGTTGGCGTTCGGATGGTCGCACTTGTTGACAGCCACAATGATTTTCACATTGGCCGCCTGGGCGTGATTGAGGGCTTCCAACGTCTGCGGCATCACACCGTCATTCGCGGCCACCACGAGCACAACGATGTCGGTGACATTGGCACCACGGGCACGCATCGCACTGAATGCAGCATGACCCGGGGTATCCAAGAACGTGATCTGCTGGATCTCGTCCTTCCGCTCGGGATGCGGGAAAGAAATCGTGTAAGCACCAATGTGCTGGGTGATGCCACCGGCTTCACCCGCGACCACATTGGCCTTGCGGATGCTGTCCAGCAAAGTGGTCTTGCCATGGTCAACGTGCCCCATGATGGTGACCACTGGCGGACGCGGCTTGAGCTGCTCCGGCTTGTCGTTCTCATCGTCCTCGATCTTCTTGATCGGGGCATGGACGACACCACCGCCACGTTCGCGCTTCTCGAGCTCGAACTTCACGCCATGCTTGGCGCACAGGCGCTTGGCGACATCTTCTTCGATGGCCTGATTGACGTTGGCGAAAACGCCCAACTCCATCAGGTCGGCGATCAATTGGAAAGGTTTGCGCTTGAGCTGCTCAGCCAGTTCACGAACGACCACCGGGGCCTTCATCGTGATCACCGGGGCATTGAGCGGCAATACCGGCCCTGTGGGCTTGGGCGGCGCTGCAGGTGCCTGACGCTGCTGGTTGTACGGCTGTTGACCGCCGCGACCAAACTGCTGACGACCACCGAAACGTGGATCCTGACCGCGTCCTTGCTGCTGACCGGGACGTCCCTGCTGGCCGGGCCGCTGACCATATTGCCCTGGGCGCTGCTGCTGGCCGGGGGCATTGCCCTGACGTGGGCTTTGCGGTTGAGGCGGAGGTGTCGGCGGCGGAGTCGCCTTCTTCGGCAATTGGATGAACCCGATCTTTTCGCCGATTTTCGGACCGGCATCTGCCGACTTGTCCGGCTCAGGCGTTTCGGTCTTGGCGGAAGCCTCGCTGGCGGCTTCAGGCTGCGGAGTTGATTCTGCTGCGGGAGCTTCACTATTGGGCGCCTCAGGGGCGGATCCAGTGACAGGCTCAGCAGCTTCAGGAGCGGAGACCTCGGCTACTTCCTGGACTTGGGGTGCTGGTTCCGGCTCCGGTTCTGGCTCGGGCTCAGGCGGGGCTGAAATGATGATGACCGGTTCAGCTTCCTGCACCGGTGCGGGCGTATCAGACGGCGGCGGGGCGCTTCCCCCCATCTGCTCTTCCAAATATTCCGCAGTGATCTTGTCGAGGGAACTAGACGCTACGCGCGCCTCGTTGATGCCGAGTTCTTTCGCCTTGGCAAGGACGTCCTTGCTCTCAATCCCCAGCTTCTTTGCAATATCGTAAATACGAACCGGCATATAATAAAATCTCTCGTCTCTTCTGCCACCGTCGTCGTGTTCATGATCACACCGGCCATCGGCAGGATGGCCACATTAATTTAAGCTTGCTCGCCATCCGCCAACAAGCGGCGGCGCAACGACTCGGCCTGCACAGCGTCAAAAATCGACTGCGCCCGGGCGGACAACTCCGGAATCTCTTCCAGGTCGCTCAACTCCGCCTGCAAGAGCGCATCCAAACCGAGGAAGCCATGGTGCACCAACACATCGGCATCGGCACTGCTGATACCTGGAATTGTCGCCACTTCCCGCACGGCCAAGGCAACCTTTTCCTCGAAACCGACCGTCGTCACCTGCTCCTGCTGGATGTCCACGTGCCAACCAGTCAGCTTGGAGGTCAAACGGGCATTCTGGCCGCGCTTGCCGATGGCCAAAGACAACTGGTCTTCGCTCACCAAGATGCGGACCCGGCGGGTCTGCTCATCGATCTCAAAGTTTTTCAATTGGGCCGGCGCCAGCGCGTTCGTGATGAACGTGCGGACATTCGAATCCCACTTGATGATGTCCACCTTCTCATTGTTGAGTTCGCGGACGATATTCTTCACACGCTGACCGCGGAGGCCGACACAGGCACCCACGGGATCCACTTTGGAATCACGGGAGTAAACCGCCAGCTTGGTGCGGAAACCGGGCTCACGCGCCACGGATTTGATCTCCACCGTGCCATCGCTGATCTCGGAAACTTCCAATTGGAACAGCTTCACCACGAATTGGGGGTCAGCCCGCGAGAGGATGATCTCAGGACCGTGGTTGGTGTGCTCCACCGCCTTCACGAAGCAACGGATGCGTTCACCCACCTGATATTCCTCGATCGGAACCCGCTCACGGTTCGGCATCAAAGCCTCATAACGGCCCAAGTCCACAATCACATCCGAGCGCTCGAACCGGCGGACGACACCACTCACGATGTCGCCTGTGCGGTCCTTAAACTCGGCATAAATCAGGTCTTTCTCGGCCCGGCGCACCTGCTGCAGGAGGGCTTGCTTGGCATACTGGGCGGCGATGCGACCGAAACCCGTCGGGGTCACTTCCACTTCCACCTCTTCACCGATCTGCACGTCCGGGTTGATCCGGCGGGCATCCAAAAGGGAAATCTGGTCATGCTTGGAGATGACCTTGTCGGAGACGATCAGACGCGCAAATGCTTGGATATCACCCGTTTTGGGGTTGATGCTGCAACGCAATTCACGCGCCGGTCCCACGGCCTTTTTGGCCGCTGAAACCAGCGCTTCTTCCACCGCAGTGACCAGAGTTTGCTTGCTGATGCCCTTTTCCTTCTCCCAAAACTCCAGACTGGCTAAAAATTCGGCGTTCATATGCTGCTGTCAGTACTCTCCCCATCAGGGGAATAAAAAAGTCGGCAGAATTTATCTCCGACTTACGCTCGCTGCTGGCCGATCCAGCAATAAATCGTTTTGTATAAGGTAAAAATCGTTAAAGGGAGCGTCAAGCGTCAATTGCCCGGCGAGCTTGTCCACACCCAAAACGATTCTTACCGACAACCATCGTTAAATAAGAAATACCACTCGTCTTTCCCGATACCAAGCCTAATCATCAAATTAGCAACCATGGTCCTGCCCTGCGCAAAAATCGCCAATCACCTCGATTTCCTCAGGCCAATATGGCCTTCACCGCCTTAAGCAGGATATCGGTTTCCTGGTCGGATCCGATGGTGATGCGCAGGTAATCCCGCACTTCTGGATACTTGAACCAACGCACTAACACCTTGCGATCGCGCAATTTGCCCAGCCAAGCCTCGGCTGGGAACTTAGGCGGTTTGGCCAAGATGAAGTTCGTCTGACTTGGCAGGACGCTAAAACCAAGCTTGGTCAGTTCCTCCGTAAGCCGTGCCCGGGTAGCGATGATTTTCTTAAAGTTAGCCCGGTAGTATGGCAGGTCACCCAAAGTGGCCAAGGCCGCCACCTGCCCCAACCCGTTCACATTGTAACTGTCCCGGACCCGGTCCAAGGCCCCCACCAACTCTGGATGGGCGATGAAATACCCCACCCGTTGGAAACAGAGTGAGTAAGCTTTGGAGAAGGTGCGGGAGACAATCACGTGTGGATATTTGCGCACCAGTTCCACGGCATGTTCCCGGGCGAAGTCCACATAGGCTTCGTCCAGCACCACGATTCCCTTTTGAGCGGCACAGAGGGCATCCAACTCAGCCACGGTATAGCCCCGCCCGCTGGGAGCGTTCGGTGTGGTGACAAAGGTCAAGGCAGCACTGAACCGCCATTGCTTGCCCTTCTTAAGTTCCGCCACTGTCGGCAAACCGAAGTCTGACTTCAACGGCACGCCGTTCGTCCGGGCCCCATGGATATCGGCCAGCACCGGGTAGAGCGAGTAACTCGGGGTGAAATACTGCACCGTGCACTTGTCTGCCGGAGCACCTGTCGCCACCGGCTCGGTGAACGCCCGCACGGCCATGATGAGCAGTTCGTCCGAGCCATTGCCGATGATGATGTTCTCTGGAGCGCACTTGTGCAGCTTGGCGAGTTTCTCCCGCAAAGGTTGCGCGGTGGGATTCGGATACAGGCGCAACCGGCCATCCACCGCCGCCTTCGTCGCCTCGAGCACTTTCGGCGAGGGCGGATACGGGTTCTCGTTTGTGTTGAGCTTGATGAGGCCACGGATGCGCGGCTGCTCACCCGGCACATAAGGATGCAACTTATGCACCATGGGCCGGATCAACTTAGCCGGCGACTTCCCTGCTTTCGACACCTTGCCCGCGCTCACTTATTACCCTCCAAACGGATGCTTGCGGAGCGCCCATGCGCGTCCAGCCCTTCCATCTCGGCGAACTTCAAGATCGTGGAGAGGGACTTTTGCAGCGCGGTCTTGCTATACTGCACCACACTGCTCCGGCGCTGGAATTGATCCACGGTAAGCCCCGCAAAGGACAAGCCTGCCCCGCCAGTCGGCAAGGTGTGGCTCGGTCCGGCCATGTAATCACCCATGACAGTCGGCGAATAGCCGCCCAAGAAGATAGCTCCTGCTGTCTTGATCTTGGCGGAGAATTCTTCGCCGTCTTTCACCATCACTTCGCAGTGCTCGGGGGCCAGTGTATTCGCCACCTCGGCCGCCATGTCGAGCGACTTCACCAAGATGAGATGCCCATGATTGTGCAGGGCTTTGGCGATGAATTCATGCCGCGAGAGCTTGGGCAATTGCTTGTTGATCTCCCGCTCCACGGCATGCAGCAATTTGATGGAGGTGGTCACCATCCACACGCGCTCATGACCAGAACCATGCTCCGCCTGGGCGAGCAAATCTGCCGCGACAAACTTGGGATTCGCAGAATCATCCGCGATCACCATCACCTCACTGGGTCCCGGCAGCAGGTCGATGGCCACGTGACCAAAGAGCAGACGCTTGGCCGCGACGACATACGCGTTGCCCGGACCGAAAACTTTTTGCACATGCTTGATGGTCGGCGTGCCGTAGGCCATCGCCGCGATCGCTTGGGCTCCACCCACGCGATAGATCTCCGTGGCTCCGGCATGGCGCGCCGCGAAGAGCAACGCCGGATTGATCTCGCCTTTGGCATTACAAGGTGTGCACACCACGATCTCCTGACAACCTGCCACCCGTGCCAGCGTGACGGTCATCAGGGCCGTCGAAACCAATGGGGCCGTGCCGCCCGGGATGTAGATACCCACGCGCTGGAAGGGATCGAACTTCTCCCCCACATTCGCGCCCTGCCGGTTCTTGGCCGACCATTTTTTCCGCAAGGATTTGCGGGCGAACAATTCAATATTGCTGCTAGCGATATCCACCGCCTTGCGCAAGCCCTCATCCGCCGTCACCGAGGCGTTGAACAGCTCGGCCTGTCCTACCGCCAGATCTTCCATGTTCAGATGCGCCCCGTTAAACTTCTCGGTGTATTCCAAGACCGCCGCATCACCCCGCAGGTAAACACCCTCGACGATCTCACGCGTACGCGCCTCGATCGCCGGGTCAAACAAACTGGAATGACCGGTCAACTGCCGCATCTGCTCGGCAAAATTAGTCGCTGTCAGGCGAATCACATTCATGCGGCGGCGAACCTACGGGATACCGGGGTGGATGTCAAAACGCTG
>CAZRGY010000050.1:0-13719 GCA_964599715.1 uncultured Verrucomicrobiota bacterium
TAACGAAGAGAGACACGCACATGGAAAAAGAACGCAAATTGATCATCGCGGGCAACTGGAAGATGAACAAGACGGTCGCCGAGGCGCTGGACTTGGTCCAGGGGCTGAAGCGCGACCTGGCCGGGGTGAAGGAAGTGGACGTCATCGTCTGCCCGCCGTTCACCGCGCTGAGCGAGGTCTCGAAGGTCATCGTGGACAGCAACATCCGCTTGGGTGCGCAGAACATGAGCGAGCACATCGGGGGCGCTTACACGGGTGAGATCGCGGCCGGGATGTTGAAGGAGTTCTCCGTGCGTTATGTGATTTTGGGCCATTCGGAGCGCCGGATGTACCAGAAGGAATCGAATGAATTGATCGCCAAGAAGGCCCTCGCGGCCCTCGCGGCCTCCATCAAGCCGATCATCTGCGTAGGCGAGCTCCTCGCCGAACGCGAAGCCGGCCAGACGGAGCATATCGTGAGCAACCAACTCCGCGGCAGCCTGGAGGGCATCTCCAAGGCGCAGATGGAAGAAGTGATCATCGCGTATGAGCCGGTCTGGGCGATCGGCACCGGCAAAACGGCTACGGCCGAGCAGGCGCAGGAAGTGCACGCTTTCATCCGCAAGGAACTGGCTGGCCTCTATGACGAAGGGGTGGCAAAGAAGGTGCGGATACAGTATGGTGGTAGTGTAAAACCGAATAATGTCCGGGAAATCCTGAGCAAGCCCGATGTGGACGGAGCCCTCGTGGGCGGTGCCTCATTGGAGTTGCGCGGATTCACGGATCTGGTGAAGAATTCTATTTAACGGAAGAAAACATATATGAGCTTTTTGATTGGATTATTGACGGTAGTGCTGGTGTTGACCGGTTTGTTCCTGGGTTTGCTGGTGTTGATCCAGTTGCCGAAGAAGGATGCGGGCGTGGGCTCGGCCTTCGGCGGTGGCATGACGGATAGCATCATGGGCGCCGGCTCGGGTAACGTCTTGACGATGGCCACGCGCTATTCGACAGGCGTTTTTCTGACGGTGTGTCTCTTGCTCTCCATCCTCATGACGAAAGAGAAGAACTCCGGCAAGGCGGACTTCGAGAAGGCGCTCGACCAAGCGGCAGCCTCGGCTCCCGCCGTGACACCGCCGGCTCCGACGTTGACCACGAATGTGACTCCCGCCGCTCCGGCTGAACCGGCTGCGTTCCCGGGCGCGACCCCAACGGCACCGGGCGAGTCCCTGTTCCCCGGAGCCACCCCGACCGCGCCTGGCGACTCGCTTTTCCCGGGTGCCACGCCGACCGCGCCGGGTGAATCACTCTTCCCCGGAGCCACCCCGACGGCGCCGCAGTAAGCGAAACTTACATATTTTTCAGATCGCCCCGCGAACCCAGTGTTCCGGGGCGATTTTTATTTTGTTATAGCAGAACAAAATAAGGTCAACCTTGCCCAACCTCGGTAAAGCGCAAAAAACCATCCAAGCAGACAATAACCTCGTAATAGCAAATATTGAGACCCGCATCATGAACGCTGAAACGCAAAATTTGGCCAACCACCTCCGGGCTCATCCCTTCTTCAAGGACTTGAGTGAAGCTCACTTGGCCGCATTGACGGAGTGTGCGATGCCGACCTCTTTCGCCGCTGGCGAAAAGATTTTCACAGAAGGTGAAGTCGCCAACCGCTTTTATCTGATCGAGTCAGGCGAAGTGGCCCTTTCGGCCGAAACCGCTCCGCATGAGCATACGGATGTGCAAGTGCTCAAGGCGGGTGAAGTATTGGGGTGGTCTTGGCTCTTCCCGCCATATTATTGGCACTTTTCCGCCGTGGCCAGCACTCCAGTCGAGGCGATATTCTTTTATGGCACCCGCTTGCGGGAGCAGTGTGAACAGGATCCAGCCCTCGGCTATGAACTTCTTAAGCGAGTATCAAAAATTGTCATCGGACGGCTCCAAAAGACTCGGCAGGAACTCCTTAAGTCCAAGGCAAAGAACCAATAGCCAGAAGGCGCCAACACAATATACGTACACACAATAATTGACCTGGAAATAACTCCGGAGTAGCTGCACCTGTTTTACCTTTATACAAACCCTTGATAAAAAAAGACTGTTTTGAGCCAATTAACCCCGTTTTCTGATATTTCCCCAATAAATCCACCTAAACGGCGGGTGAACTTTTGTTGGCGTCTAAGGGAAACCCTTAGTGCCTCTTAGGGGATGCCATAGGACAAATCAGGACTAGGCCCAATTGTTTGAATCAACCCCAATCCCTAAATTGCACTCGTGACTGCTACAACTGAACGCAATGGTTTACGCGAAACCTCTGGCCAAACCACCCTGCCAGCCAGGCACTTGGCCGCCACCACTGCTCCAGCCGCCCTACCCCTGAGCGAGACCCAGCATAAATCGCTCATCGAGGCCCTGCAGCAGTCGCAGGTCTATCTGGACTACGAGCGCGCCTTCTCCGACGCCACCGGTCTGGCCATGACCCTGCAACCAGTCAACTCCTGGCAATTGCCCCTGTACCGGCACCGCAACGAAAATGAATTTTGCGCCATGATGGCCGGCAAGAGCCGTTCTTGCGCTGCCTGTCTCCAAACGCAACAGGAGCTGGCGGACAAGGCCTGCGAGGGTTATGCCACCGTGACCTGTGCCCTCGGGCTGAGTGACAGTGCCGTCCCCGTCAAGTTGGGCGACCAGATCATCGGTTTCCTCCAGACCGGCCAGATTTTGCAGCGCAAGCCGTCTGAGGCACAGTTTGGCCGCGCTTCAGACCAGATCAAGAACTGGAACCTGACGTTCGATCAAGGCGAACTCCGGGAAGCCTACTTTGCCAGCAAGGTCGTTCCGCCCAAGCAATACGAGGCCGTGTTGGGATTGCTTCGCATCTTCGCCGAGCATCTTTCCATGGTCTGCAATCAGATCGCTCTCCAGCAGATGAGCTCCGAGCCGCCGGTCATCCGTAAGGCCAAGGAATTCATCCACGAGCATCAGACCGAGGACATCACCTTGGGCCAGGTGGCCAAGGCCGTGAACACGAGCACGTTCTACTTCTGCAAGATTTTCAAGAAATACACCGGACTGAACTTCACCGACTACGTCTCCCGCGTGCGCATCGAGAAGGCCAAGAACCTCCTCTTGAACCCCAACCTGCGGGTGAGCGAGATCGCCTATGAAGTCGGCTTCCAGTCACTCACGCATTTCAACCGGGTGTTCAAGCGCATCGTCGGACAATCACCCACCCAATACCGCGAGCATCTGCCCACGATCTAGGCTAAAAGATTTTCCCGGATCAGAGTCGTCCGGACGCCGGGAGGTGAATCAAAGCGGGAACAGAAAATGCATGGTAGCGAGAGCACGCCATGCAGTTTTTTTTGCCAAGATTTCGTCCCCCGCACGCCTGCCCCTGAGAACACATGTCCAACCAAATATTCAAACCACTCTTGCCGGTCCTGATTGTCGAGGACAATCCACTGGTGGTTGAAGTGGTTGATCTGCTCTTGCGCCGCAGCGGTTTTAAGACCGCAATCGCAGCCACCGGCCAGGAGGCGATCTCCTGGCTGAAACAGCACGAAGCTTCGATCGTGCTGACAGACCACAACCTCCCGGACATGCAGGGCTGGGAGATCATCGAGACTATCCGGCAGCAGACCGGCCACGACGCACCCCCTTTCGTGGTTATGACCGGCGAAGGGGACGAGCGCATCGCAGTGAAGATGATGCAGCGCGGGGCACTGGATTACGTGGTCAAGGATGCTGACTTTAATACCCGTCTGCCTGCTGCACTGTGTCGGGCCACCAAACAACTTGAGCAGGCTCAAAAGCTTGCCACCGTCGAAGCCGCGTTAAAGCGTGAACACCAGTTCCTCTCCGCTATCGTCGAAACGACCGGTGCCTTGGTGGTCGTTCTGGACAAAAATGGCATCATCACCCGTTTTAACCGGGCTTGTGAGCGCAGCACTGGATATTCAGCCCGGGAGATGGTCGGCCAGCCGGTCTGGAAACTGATCCGCCGCGTGGAGGAATTACCCTCGACAAGAGAGACATTCGCCCGCTTGGCGCAGGGTCAGGAGTTTAGCGTGCATGAGAACCACTGGCGCGCTGCCGACGGCGAAGACCACCTCATCGCCTGGTCGAACACCATTTTGCGGGATGCCCAAGGTGAAGTGGAATACGTGATCGCCACCGGCATTGACATATCCGAAAGCCGTCAGCTCGAAAAAGAGCTCCTGAACATCGAGGAAAGTGTGCAACAAAGGATCGGCCATGATCTCCACGATGACCTTTGCCAGCGCTTGGCCGGTATCGAGATCATGAGCCAGGTGCTGGAAAAGCAACTAAGCTCCAAATCCAAGGTCATGGCTGGACAGGCGGGTGAGATTTCCGAGCTCGTGCGAGGCGCCATCAGCCATACATTGACCCTGGCTCGCGGTCTTTCTCCCGTGGTGATGGAAGCCGAAGGGCTTACCGCCGCCTTGCAGCAGTTGACAGAATCCACTAAAAGCATTTTTGGCGTAAGCTGTGTATTCCGTTGCCCCGAACCGGTGAGTGTGAATAACCTGTCGGTCGCCACGCATCTTTACCGTATTGCCCAGGAAGCAGTCAGCAATGCGGTCAGGCATGGCGCAGCGCAGCAGATTAAGATAGCTTTGGTGACCGCACCGGAGCATGTCAGCCTGCAAGTGGAGGATGATGGCAAAGGTTTGCCGCTATCCACTCCCAAACGGCAGGGCATGGGACTGCGCATTATGCGCTACCGGGCAGGGGTGATCGGTGGTTCACTGTCGGTCCGGGAACGGACTGCCGGAGGCACAGTAGTGGTGTGTGAGGTACGGATAGCATCGGGAAAGCTCCATGAAGAAGAGCAAGAAGCCAGCTGCTGAAAAAGTGGCGAAGAAAAAGATACTGATCGTAGATGATCATCCGATCATGCGGCAGGGTCTTGCCCTGCTCATCCAGACAGATCCCGCGCTGGAAGTTTGTGGCGAAGCGGAAAGCGCCTCCAAAGCCGTCGAGGCCGCCATGCGCCTTAAGCCCGACCTCGTCATCGCCGATATCTCGCTCCCCGGCCGTAACGGTCTGGAGCTCATCAAAGATTTGCAATCCCTCCAGCCGGGCCTTCCCGTGCTCGTCGTCTCCATGCATGACGAAGCCATCTATGCCGAACGCGTTTTGCGCGCGGGCGGGCGTGGCTATGTGATGAAGGGCGAGGGCGGCCAGAAACTCATGACCGCCATCCAGCAGGTCATGGGCGGCGGCATCTATGTCAGCCAGAACATCTCGGCGCACATCTTAGAGATTTTCTCTGGTCGCCGCACCGGCAACTCTCCGGTGGAGAAACTGAGCGATCGTGAATTCGAAGTCTTCCAACTCATCGGTCAGGGCCGTAGCACGCGCGAGATCGCCGCGGAACTCCACATCAGCATCAAGACCGTGGAAGTCCATCGTGTGAATATCAAAGAGAAGCTCGATCTCAAGACCGCCTCCGAGTTGATCCATTTCGCTGTCCGTTGGGTGGATGGCCAAGGTAATGCGGGCGCAGTTTGATATCCCTTCCGGCTAGACCCAATGTCGGGAGGCAGCTTCGCCCTTGCCCATTCCCGGGATAAATGCTTTCTTAGAGTCAATGAACCGCCCTGTAAAAGCTTGTCTGCTGGCCGCCCTCTGTGCGTGCTTGGGATATGTGCTGATCAGTTCGGTTCATGCGGGTGACCAAGCAAACGCCAAACCTGCGAGTGATCCCCTCTGCAAAACGGTTGCCAAGAGCGGTGCTGACTGCCACAGCCCTGGCAGCCGCATAGAGGTGCTCAAGGCCTACCTGACCGAACAGGAAAAACTCGCTGCCTCCGCCTCAACCAATGGCGTGAAGTCCTGCGACAAGCCGCCCTCCAAGGCCGAGCTCATGCTCAAAGCCATGCCGTCCAAGAAGTAGAAGTGACCGGCAGCAGCTGCGCTCAGAGCGCAAAGATCTTATCCATCCGCTGTGCCAGATCGGTTGCTGCTTCCACTGTGTTCGCCTGCGTGCCGGGTTGCTCGGAGATGCCCCAGCCTTTGTAGCCTATCTTGTCCAAGGCCTTCATGATGGCTGGCCAGTCGTTGTCTCCCTCCTGCAGTTTGAAGCCAAAACCGGCCCCCGGTTTTTCCGGCGTCATCGCCTTGGTATTGAATTCCTTGATATGCAACTGGACGATACGCTTGCCGAGCACGGGTATCCACGTCTCCGCCGGGCTATAACGGCCCACATTGCCGATGTCGAAATGCCAGCCGACCCACTTGCTGTCGATGGCGTCCAGATACTCCACCGCCTGCTGCGGCGTGGTGATGAAATTATTCCACACATTCTCGATGGCGATCTTCACCCCCAAGTCCTTCGCCACCGGCACGGCTTTCTTCACCTCGGCCACGGAACGGACGAAGCAATCACCATAGCTCACCCCGTTCCGGGCGTCACCGGGCACCAATAAAACTGAGGTAGCACCATAGACCTTCGCATCCTTGAGCGACTGGACCAAACCGTCATAGCCAATCTTGCGCGTGCCCGGGTTCGGATCACTGAGCGGCTTCGCCCAGTGCGTATGACAACAGACGCTCGCAGCTTCCAGGCCCGTCTCCTGCAAGGCCGCCAGCACTTCTTGCGAATCCAGTCCGCCCATCGGCTCCACGCCTTCAAAGCCCGCCGCCTTCATCGCCTTGAATTTCTCCAGCACTGTCCCCTTCACCCCGATGGTGGAGTACATGATGGCCTTGCGCAGCTTGCGCTTGGCGGCCAGGGCTTCAGCAGGGATCAAGGCCGTTGCGGCCAAGGCGGTCGCAGTCGTTTGCAGGAATGTGCGGCGGTTCATAGTATTGCGTGTTCTAAAGGTTTAGACGTATTTCGTGCGACCGGGCATCGCCATCGGCGGCACTTCAACTTTGGTGTTCCAGTCCTTGATGTCAGGCACCAGCACTTGCTTGGAGTTCAGCGCCATGTCCCAGGTGATCTCC
The DNA here is from genome assembly GCA_964599715.1 of uncultured Verrucomicrobiota bacterium. Lineage (GTDB taxonomy): Bacteria > Verrucomicrobiota > Verrucomicrobiia > Limisphaerales > JAEYXS01 > JAEYXS01. Next base: position 6,946 of record CAZRGY010000050.1, read on the forward strand.
AATCCGGTGTAACCGGCGATGCGTCCCATGATGCCCATGAGCGTGCTCGTCGCCATGCGATCACCATCATTGATCGGGTTGCCCGCGCGGATGGAGGCATACATCTCGTCATGCTCCACCTGATACATATCCGGAGTGGGGCCTTCATATCGCCACGGATTATCGCCCGTGATCTGCACCCGGCCTCGGGCGATTGTCGCGATGCCTTTGGAACCGATGACATTGAGATTGTTCTCGCCGTAACAGCCGGTGATCTGACGTTGGGCCAGGAAGCCACGCACCCCGCCTTCCCACTCGTAGTTCACTTCCACATGGTCATAGATGTTCCCGCCTTCAGCCGGGATCTGGCGACCACCGATGGCCGTGCACTTGGCCGGCGGCTTGTCATTCATCGCCCAGCCCAGCCAATCCACGGCATGGATGGCCTGCTCCACCAACCCATCACCCGAAAGCCAGTTGAAGTTGTACCAGTTCCGCACCATCCATTCCATGTCCGTCATCCCCGCCGGGCGTTCACTGGCGGGCGGCATGGGTTTCACCGGCCCGGTGAGATACGTGCCATAAATCGCACGGATGTCACCGATCTGGCCGTCGTGGATGCGCTTGAACAACTCGCGGCGTGGATAATCATACCGCCAGCAAAAACCTGCCACCATCGCGAGCTTCTTCTCCTTCGCGAGCTTCACCGACTCAATCACCGACCGCACCCCGGGCGCATCCGTGGCCATGGGCTTCTCCAGAAAGACGTGTTTGCCCGCCTCCACAGCGGCGCGCAGATGCTGCGGACGAAAACCCGGTGGCGTCGTCAAAATCACCACATCCACCCCGCTACCCAGCACGTGCTTATACGCATCCAGACCGGTGAACTGGCGTTCCTTCGGAACGTTGAACTTCTCCGGATTGTCCGGCAGGTTTTTCTTGAGGCTGTTGAGACTCTTGTCGATCTGCGTCTCGAACACATCGCCCATCGCGTGCAGTTCCACGTTGCTGTCTGCCCGCAATGCTTGCAGCGCCGCGCCGGAACCACGCCCTCCACAGCCGATAAACCCTATCTTGAGCTTGTCACCCTTGTCCGCCTTGGCGATGGCTGGAAAAGCGATTTGCGAGGCCAGCGCTCCGCCGATGGCCACCGTGGAAGATGTTTTCAGGAAATCGCGCCGGGAAGTAGAAGTCGGTTCCATAAGAGTTTGCTCAGGATTGATTGAAACTAGGTCTATCTCAGTAGTTACGTCAAGCGGACATCAGCCGCATCAAAGGCTGACGCCCGGCCACACCGTGGCCTTCAATGAATTTGTGAAACAAAAAGCCCCACACCGTTGAGGGTGTGAGGCTTTCGTATCGAAAGACATCGGCTTTAGATCAGCGGGGTGATGCCCGGGAGTGCCACCGGCACCTCGGTCAGTTTCGTGTCCCAAGACAGATCTTTCGGGAATGTATCTTCCTTCGAGTTGATCACCTGATCCCACGTCACTTCCTTGCCCGTGTAGGCGGCCATGCGGCCCATGATGCCCATGGCCGTGGCGTTGATGAAGCGGTCCGAGGTGTTGATCGGATTGCCGGCACGGATGGAGGCGAACAGTTCGTCGTGCTCCGTCTGGTAGCCGTCATCCTTCTTGCCCTCTTCCGCCCGATAGCGCCAGCGGTTCTCGCCACGGATGGTGTGGGCTTTGCTGGCGCTCTCGCCATCATAGACACCCTTGGTGCCGAACACCCGGTCAGCGATGGAATTCCAACACCGGTCGATCTGGCGGCTGTAGTGGTAGCCCGGGGTGCCGTTCTCCCAGCGGTATTCCACCGCGAAATGATCATACACATTGCCGAACTTCTTGTCCGTGCGGACCTGACGTCCACCATGGGCCATCGCCTTGACGGGCGGAACGTCATTCATCGTCCACAACATCTTGTCGATGCTGTGAATGGCCTGCTCCACGATGCCGTCGCCTGAGAGCCATCCGAAATAGTGCCAGCGGCGCATCTGGTATTCGACTTCGTTCGGCGTGTTCTCCCGCGTCACATTGGGATACCGGTCAGTGCCGGCGGAATTGTAAGTGGAATAGACGGCCAGGATGTCGCCGATCTGGCCTTCATGGATGCGCTTGTAGGCTTCGCGATTGGCGTTGGTCCAGCGCCACACAAAGCCGTCCACCATCGCCAGCTTCTTCTCTTTGGCCAGCTTGGCGCTCGCCATCACGGACCGCAGACCCGTGCCATCCACGGCCATCGGTTTCTCCGTGAAGATGTGCTTGCCCGCCTTCACCGCCGCCTCGATGTGCGACGGGCGGAATCCGGGAGGCGCGGTGAGGATCACCACGTCCACGCCACTGTCGATGACCTTCTGAAAAGCGTCGATGCCGGTGAACTGGCGCTCCGGCGGGATATTGACGCGGACCGCCTGGTCCTTCATGTAGGCCTTCAACCCGTTGACGCTCTTCTCCATGTTTTCCTTGAAAGCGTCACCAGCGGCAAACAGCTCGGCATTGCTATCGGCCATCAGTGCCTGATACGCCGCACCGGTGCCACGACCACCACAGCCGATCCAGCCGATCTTCAGCTTGTCGTCCTTGTTCTGCCCAAAGGAGAGATGCGGAAAGCTGACGGCCGAAGCCAAAGCACTGGCGGCCACCACCGCGCCCGAGGAGGTTTTGATGAAATTGCGACGATTAAGCGGAGAATTTGGAGGCTGATTCATATTCAATGGGTTCTCGTAAAGGGCTGTTTTAGACCGGTCGTCGGGTGCGTCAAGCTTCGCTTGTGCGCCCAGCTTCCGTCACAGCCATAGTTCTGACGTTAAAAAATCTCGATTTGTTCGAATATCCTGTGGAAAAGCTCACTTCCGCGCGGAAGTCAGCTCCCACTTTTCACCGAAGAAGGCGGCATCCACCACCCCAGTGCTGCCCAAACGCTTGGCCGGTGACACACTCAGGTCCAACACGGCCCAATCCGGTAGCTTCGGCGTCTGCTGCGAATTGCTGCCCGAACCGTATTGATGGAACGTGAAACCGCTGTTGATCACCACATACTTGGTCGGATTCAACGGGTTAGGATAGATCATCACCGGGGCGTTCTTCGTGGCATCGTAGGTTTTGTCACCCACTTTCACACCCGCTGCGGTCCATTTGATCGGCAGCTTGTCCGCAAGCTTGGCGAGCACCTGGTTGCTGCTCGGATCTCCCCAAAGGATAAGGTTGCTGTTCTTGATGTCCTCATCCGTGATGGCGCTGTCGCTCTTCACCTGTGCCGGCCCACGGAACTGGCGCCGCCATTGGAATAACGCCTCTTTCATCTCATTGCTCGCCCACTGGCCGACCTGAGGATTCAACGGCTTGCCCGTCGGCCGTACCATGATGAAAGAACTCATGAAGGCGTCATCAATGGGGCCCTGCAGGTCATGTGCTTTGGCCAAGCCTTGGCTGCCACTGTCGGCCTTCCACTTGCCATTCACCTTGGCAAAGCTGCCCGCACCCAACGCCCCAACATTCTGACCATCAATCATCACGGTGCCTTTGCCTTGCGGTGGCTTGATGGTGAAGGCGGCGATGTTCTTCGTCTTCACCGAGATACCGCTGCCACTCGCATCCGCCTCGATCCGTGCTTCTTCCCAGTGCTTCTCCAGCGCATTGAGTGTCACCCAATGCATGGTGTTCCACTTCAACGTATACGTCACAAACGTCACCTTCTTCGGCACCGTCACGCCTTTGGCAGCAGCGGCATCTACCAGCGCGGCCACCTTTTTCTTCGTTTCCGGCTCATACTTGTGCCCGGTCTTCGGTCCGATGAGATGCGTCATCTTGATGCCTTCCTTGGCCAAGGCCGCTTCCATCAGGTCCGCCGCCGCCTTTTGCCCGTCGATCTCGCCGCTATAAGCCACTAGCGTGCTGTTCTCCAGATTGATGGGCACTGCCAACGGGTTGTAGAGATTCCACAACTTTTGCTCATACCAAGGAATGGTATCCAGCTTGTCCGCCAGCTTCTGGTAATTCAGCACATCGACGAAACCCGCCCCCGGATTGATGGCCGCCCACTGGTCCGCATGATGCACACCCAAGTGCCACGTGCCCGCGCCACCCATCGAGAAGCCGCGCATCGAAACGCGCTTTGAATCGATGGGATAATGCTTCATCGCATGCGCCAGACCTTCGAACACATCAACTTCCCCCGCGAACTTGAACGCATTCATGAACCGCCCATACGGATGCAGCACAAACGCATCCTCCGGTGTAAACTCGCCACCGGACTTCAGCCGGCCTTCGATGAAGGCGATCTCGTTCAGGGTATCACTCCGGCCATGCAACCAGAAATCGAGCCGCATCGGCTTGTTGCCCGGCTTGAATGAAGCCGGCACCACCAGCCCATAAGGCTGCACCGAACCATCCAGATTAGAGACATACCCGCGCACCACCAAACCCGTGGCGGTGGTCCATGACGGTTTGCCCGCCTGCAATTCCAGTGCCCGGTCCATGCCCATCTTCAAAAGCTTCTCTGCGCTCTTGAAATGGCTCGGGGAAAAGAAGATGTCGTCTTCCAACGCATACTTCACGGCGTTGTGAAATATCTCCACATCAGGCAACAGCTCCAGCAGTTCCGGCTTGTCCTTGAGCGTCGCCTGCAAGCCCGCGATCTGCCGTCCCAACGCAGCGACACCGGCATTCAGGCCCGCTTTCACATCATCCGGCACCGGCAATCCGGGTGGCGGCGAGAGTTTGTTGGGATTCGGTGGCAGCTTGGGTTTGGGCGCTGCGGCAAAGCTTGTGGAAACAGTCGCGATGAGCAAAGCGCTCAGAATCGCGCAACTTTTAAGACGGACAGGAAGCATGCCTCTCATTGAAAACAATCCGGGGCATCCGCGAAAGTAGATTCTGTCAGTGGGCGATTTGCCTGCTGCTACAACAGCCCTTCCCGCTCCATCCACAGCATCTCCGCCGTGTAACCCTGCCGGAAAGTCGGATGGATGAATTGATACCCCAACTCCATCTTCAATTTGCGGTTCGCCACCTTCTTGTTCGTCAGACCGCGCTTGCGTTCCGCGTTTTCCGCCTCGGTAGCATAAGGCGGCATGTCCTTGCCCAACGCCTCGCCAAGCCAACGGTAAAAGTGCAACTGTGTCACTGGTTCATCATCCACCGCATTGTATATCTCCCCGGCGTGGCCGCCCTTCAAGGCCGCCATGATGACGCCTACCGCATCGTCCAAGTGGATCATATTGATGATCCGGTCCCCTTTGCCATGGATGCGTGCCTCGTCCTTCAAGTATTGCTGGAAGAGATGGCCCCGACCCGGCCCGTAGATTCCCGCCACGCGCAAGATGACTGCCGGAAACTTGTTAGCCTGAAACGCTTGCAACAGCAGCCGCTCCGTCTGCACCAATATCTGGCTGGTCTCGTTGACCGGCTGTGTGGAAGCACTTTCCTTCACCGGCATGCCATCTGTCTGGCCATAAACACTGGTGCTGCTGGTATAAACGTATTTATTGGGGGGATTGGCCGCTAGCCATTGCAGAAGGTTCTTGGTGCCATCCAGATACACCTGCCGATAGACCTCCGCCCCGCCTTTGCTGGAGGAAACGCAATTCACCACCCAGTCGAACGGTCCCGGCAAAGCGGTCAGGGTTTCCGGTTTGGTGATGTCCGCGATCAGCGGCTTGATGCCTGCCGCTTCCAGTTCCGCCTGCCCCTCGGCACTACGGCGAATCCCGAAAACTTCATGTTCTTTGGCCGCCAAGGCCTTGCCCAAAGGCAGGCCGACATAACCGCACCCGATGATGAGAACGCGCATTGGAGGCAGCATAAGCCAGAAATCTGCGGCTCAAAGCCAAAAAGGCCTTCATTGCGGCAACGAAAACAGCCCGCCTTCACACCTTCATTAGCCCATCTGTGCCTGTGAATCTATTGTTAACAAAGTTCACTTGATTTGCCCCCGCCCCACCTTACCTTCGGCCATTGTTTTTTGACCGGCCGCCCCGGTCCCTGAATCACATGTCCGCCATTAATCTTGCCCATCCAGACCAGTTCGCCAGCCGCCACCTCGGTCCGAGCGAATCCGAACTTGCCGCCATGCTGCCCGTCGTAGGCGTGAAGTCGCTCGCCGAACTGGCCGATAAAACCGTGCCCGCGAGCATCCGCCTCAGTCGTTCGTTGAATCTCCCGGCGCCATGCTCGGAATTCGAGGCGCTCGCCGAATTGCGTGGTATCGCCAGCGGTAACAAAGTGTTCCGCTCTTACATAGGCATGGGCTACTATGACACCATCACGCCCCCCGTGATCCAGCGCAACATCCTCGAGAACCCCGGCTGGTACACGCAATACACCCCGTATCAGGCGGAGATCTCCCAAGGCCGCCTCGAATCGTTACTGAACTATCAGACGATGGTCTGCGATCTCACCGGCCTGGACATCGCGAACGCCTCCCTGCTCGATGAAGGCACCGCCGCCGCCGAAGCCATGACGATGGCCTACAGCATCAAGGGCAACGACACGAAGAACGTCATCTTCATCGCCGACACCTGCCACCCGCAGACCATCAACGTCGTGGTCACGCGGGCGAAGCCCGTAGGCATCGAGGTGCGCGTGGGCAATCCGGCCAAGATCGATTTCGACGGTAAACTCTTTGCCGTGCTCGTGCAGTATCCCGACACATTCGGTGCCGTCACGGATTACACGGACCTGTTCGCCAAGACGCACGCGGCGGATGCCATCGCCATCGCGGCGTCTGATTTGCTCGCGCTCACGCTCCTGAAATCTCCCGGTGAACTCGGTGCGGACATCGCCGTGGGCAGTG
>CAZRGY010000051.1:0-13692 GCA_964599715.1 uncultured Verrucomicrobiota bacterium
CGCCAGTTTGACCGCGGCGGCCACGAAATACGGCTTGTCCAACCGGATGTTCTGGTCGGAGAAGATGGCCTCGTTGCCGACTTTGCCATCGAGTTTCTGGCCCGTGAGTTGCAACACCAGCGTCTGTGGCTTGCGCCGGGATTTCATACCCGTGACCCCGAAGGACCAGCCCGGTTGCGTCTCGTTCCCTGTCCAGTTCGCCGCGATGGTCCGCACCGATCCGCTGTCATACACCGAGCGGAGCAGCACGAAGGCCTCGATGGTGAATTCGTTCGTCGGCATGATACCCGCGGCCGGCACTTCGAAACGGCTTTGCGGCCCCTCTGGCGATACGAGTGCCGCCTGCCCATCACGATAAGGCAGCTTGTCATACAGGAACGCCGCTTTCGCAGAACCGGCCCGCACCGGGTCGATGCGTTCTTCCTGTTCCTTGAGGAACTTCACTGACTCCGTCGTTTCCTTCGGTGTCGGGTTGCGCCCATAAGCCAGTTGGAAGGCGTATTCCACCAAACGGCTCTCATCCGCCGAGCCTTCCTTCACCAACCGGTCCGCAAACGCCTTCGCCCGTTGTAACATCAACTGGCTGTTGATGAGCAACAATGACTGCACCGGTGTCGTGGTCGTATCGCGCGAGGAAACGCTGTTGAACCACAGCGGTGCATCAAAGACATCCATCAGCGGGTCGCGGTTGTTCCGCATGATGCGCGTGTAGATGGAGCGGCGCGGCTGGGTGGCGATCACGCCCGGCCCGCCCGCTTTGGACTCCAGCTCACCCGTCACCGCAAAGATCGCGTCGCGGATCTGCTCCGCATCCAACCGGCGGACATTGCCCCGCCAGTAGAGCCGGTTCTCCGGATCCTTCAGCTTGCCCACTTCCATCTGCGGGTGCATGACCGACTGGCGATACGTGGCCGACATCAAGATCGTCTTGTGCAGTTTCTTGATGCTCCAGTCACCCTTGATGAACTGCACCGCCAGCCAATCGAGCAGTTCCGGATGCGTCGGCACATCACCCAGCTTGCCGAGGTCGCTCGCGCTGGAGGCCAGACCATGACCGAAGTGATGCTGCCAGATGCGGTTCACGATGATGCGCGGCGTGAGCGGGTTGTCCGGCTGCGTGAGCCAGTTCGCCAACGCAGCCCGGCGTCCCGTGGAATTCGGCGCGGTCGGCAACGGTTTGATATCTGCCGGGCTTTCATCCAATACGCTCAAGAAACCCGGCTCCACCGGTTCCTTGCCTCGCTTGGGAATAAAAACCGGCGGGGCTTTGGGACCCAGATCCGTGGCGGCAAACGCGATGGGCATTTCTGCCGGCTTGTCCTTGCTCTTTTCCGCCAGCTCTTTCTTCAACGCGAGATATCGGTCTTTGTCATCGCCTTTGATGAATTTATCGATGCGGCCATATTCGTAATCGACCTGCCGGTAAGCCAGCTCGGCCAATTGATGCTCCAGGGGATCGCGTTCCGCCACCGGTTTGGCCATCATTTCCTGGATGTCATCAGGGAACATGATGATGGCCTTGTGCGCGGCACCCGGCTTGTACTTGGCCTCAATCTCTTCGATCTCCTTGCGGATATCGGCTGTCTTCGCCTCCCACTGCTGCAACCGCGCCGTGTACTCCGCCTTTTCCTTGTCCGTCGCCGCGATCAGGTCCTCCCGCGGCATGATCGGCGCGAAGAATGCCTGCAAGCGGAAGTAGTCCTTTTGCAGGATGGGATCGTATTTGTGGTCGTGACACCGGGCGCACTGCATGCTCAGGCCGAAGAACACATCCCCTGTAGTGTCAGTGATATCGTTCAGGATGGTCGTCCACTGCCCGCGCACATCCCGGTTGTTGTACTCGTAGATTCCGTGACGCAGATACCCCGTGGCGATGAGCGCTTCCGGATTACCCGGATACAATTCATCCCCAGCCAGCTGCTCCTTCACGAACAGGTTGTATGGCTTGTCCGCGTTGAAGGCGTCCACCACGTAGTCACGATAGCGCCAGGAAAGCGGGCGATATTCGTCCGCCCGGTAACCATCCGAATCCGCATAGCGTACCAAGTCCAGCCAGTAGCGTGCCCAACGCTCACCATAACGCGGGCTGGCCAGCAAACGGTCGATGAGTTTCTCATACGCATCCGGCGAGGTATCGTGCAGGAAATTCTCCAGTTCCCCCGGCGTCGGCGGCAGACCGGTTAATCCAAAAGTGACCCGCCGCAGCAAAGCGGTCCGCTCCGCTTCGCTCGTCGGCTTGAGCCCTTCTTTTTCCAACCGGGCCAGGATGAAGCGATCCACTTCATTCTTGGTCCAAGCCTTGTCTTTTACGGCAGGCACCGCCGGTTCTTTCAACGGCTGGAAGGACCACCACTGCCGGTCTTCGTCCGTGATCTTGCCCCGCGGTTTGATCTTGGAGATATCCGTCCCCGGCCATGGCGCGCCCTGCCGGACCCACTCCTCAAGATAGCTGATCTCCTCGTCGCTGAGCTTGGGCTTCTTGGCCGGCATCTTGATATGCTCGTCCGTGTGACGGACCGCCTTGATGAGCAGGCTCTCCTCGGGTTTGCCCAAAACGATGGCCGGACCGGAATCACCGCCGGTGATAAACCCGCCCAGCGTATCCAGCACCAAACCACCTTTCATCTTCTTACCGGCGTGGCTGTGGCAATCAAAGCAGTTCCCCTGAAGCACCGGCAATACCTTGTCCTCGAAGAGTGCGCGCTGTGCCGCACTCAGGGTTGCTGCCTGCAATGAATAGCCCGCCAGCGCGGTCGCGACTATGGTCAGTAGTATCTTCATCGTATGGCTAAAAAACTCTATTTCACCCGCAATGTCGGCGGCTTGGCCGTCGGATGTTCTTTGGACGCAAACGCGTGCACCAGGCCTTGTGGGTTACTCTCACCAGTTTCCCTTATCAGCACGAAAGAGGCGAGCCCGTTTTTGTCTTCCCGGATGAACTCCGCCAGCGCACTGGAGGTCACCGTGACCGGCACTTCGGCCCGGCCGACCGGCATCCAGAACTCCGCCAATCTGCGCACCTTGCCGGACTCCAATCCCTCATCAGTGGAAGCAGGCGAAGCATCCCATAATATACCGCCTTCCGCCCAGTCGTCCAAAGCCTCATCCGTGATGCCGTAAAGGGCGAACTTGGAATCCGGCACCAGCGCGGCGAAACCTAGCCCGCTCGGTTGCGGTGTCAGGACCAGTTCAGCACTGCTGATGTTCGCCGCTTGGATGGCGGACACATCAAAGGACAGATAGATGCGCCGCTCATTCCGGCTGCTCTCTGGAATCTCACTGTGCTTGATCATGAGCAACGGCTGGCCACCCGTCGGCCCATGCGCATCACCCCGGCGCGCATAGGCATCCTTGCCCCGACCAAAAGAGGTCGGAATCGAAGTCCAACCATCAGCCTCCACCGTCTGCTGCATACGTTTGGGCTCCAGGTCAGCCGTCGTAGCACCCAGGCCCAATTGCATCCCCTTGCCTTCCGTAAGACGCTTGAGCTCCTTTCCGTTCAGATCGTTCACCTTCACTTCACCTTCAAAAACGAATACCTGCGAGTTACCGGTCGAGCCGATGGTCACCCCGAAGCGTGTGCCCAGATCGACGAGCTTGAGGTCGGGCGTATCCACCGTGAATCCGTGAGCAGGTTCAGGCACATCGGCGGTGACCGAGCCTTCCAGCAACTGGCAATGCATCGCGTTCAAGATCTTGATCTTCGCCGGCGCTTCCATCGTGACCGTGGCCCCGCTCTCAAATCTCAATGTAGCGATGCCCTCCACCAAAGCCAGAGTGCCCGCGCCCAGCTTGGACTGCTCTGCCGTCGGCAGATCGGAACCGGCCCAGCGGCAATTGTGCGCTTTGATCAATGTAGCCACCGGCTTCGCCACTTCATTCCGGGGAAACAACAGCAAGCTAAGCACCAGTGTGATCGCTGCTGCTGCTGCTGCTGACCAAGCTGCGGCGGGCCAGCGACGGGTCACAATCGGTGCCGGTTCGGCTGTGAGCAATTTGCCCAACGTCTCCTGCTCTGCCCGCAAAGAATTGTGCAACCAAAGTTGCTCCACATACTGCTCGCGCAGCTGGGCATCCTTGATGATGTCCGCCTGAAACGCAGCCCACTCCTCGGGCGACATCTGCCGCTCGATTGCCCGCTCAATGCGATCTTGGGTTGTTGGCTGCTGGCTCATGATGGTGCGTTAAGATTGGCCTGCCGCGAGACACACTCGTTCAGGAGTTGGCGTATCCGGCTCAACAGCCGGTAAGCCGCTCCGGTAGTCTGGCCGGTGATGGCGGCGATCTCATCGATGTCCCGGTCCTCGTAGTAGCGCAGCACGATGACCTTGCGCTGGGCTTCAGGCAACTTGCGCAAGCAGGTCTGCAACGCCTCGCTGCGCCGGTCCAATTTGGCGGCATTCCGCTCGATCTCCGCCGCGATCGCTTCGATGAACTCTTCTTCCAAAGGCTCCGCCGAGCGCTTGGCCGTGGAACGCCGGAAATTCAAGATATGGAACGTGACGATTTTACGGGCCCAAGCACGGAAGTTGGTGCCCTCAGTAAAGCTGTGGAACTGCTTCCACATCACCATCTTGCAGTCCTGCAGGATATCCTCGGCGTCCTGCTGGTTATGCACCAGGCTATAGACATACGCCGCCAGCCAGCGGTCATTCTGGGTAAGCAGACGCAAGTATGCCTCCGTGCGGGCTTCCGCACTGGCTGCATCACCGGCCATGTCTGTTGGTGGCAAATCCATCTCAGGTGTTACTACTATCAAAATGTTACAAATCTGGAAACTTGGACAAATATTTCTAAAAACTTTGCCGCACACACCAAGCAATCCTCTAACTCGCTTATTGAAAACCATTTAAAAAACAAAAAAGCCGGACAGGAATTCCTGTCCGGCTTGTTAGTTAAGAATCTTTAGCCAATCAGACTGAGGGAGCCGTCGCTTCCGGCGCTTTCCAAAGTTCGATGGAATCCACACGGTATTTGCGTTTGCCGCCTTCCGTCTCGATCTCCACGTCTTCGCCTTGCTTGTGGCCCATCAACGCCTGACCGACCGGTGACAGGTAGCTGATGATGCCTTGATCTGGTTCCGAATCCCACGCCCCCAAGAGGGTGAAGGTCTCGCTGTTGCCAGACTCGGAATCGGTCACCTTGATGACCGTGCCGATGCTCACTTCGTCCGCCTTGGCGTTGGCGAAGTCCGTTCCGCGGGCGCGCACGAGCTGGCTTTCCAGTTCGCCCTTGCGACGCATGAGCATCTTCTGCATCTCCTTCGCGGACTTGTACTCGTGGTTCTCACGCAAGTCACCGTAGCTGCGGGCGATGGCGATGTCCTTCGAGTTGGCCGGAATCTTCTTCTTCACCAGTTCCTCGTATTCGGCCTTGCGGCGTTCGAGGCTCGTCCAGGAGACCACCAGTCCGGTGTCCTGCTTGGAAGCTTCACCCGTGATGAGTGACTGGATGGACGGATAATTCTTCACGATGCGCGCCAGCAAGGACCGTTTGTCCATGTCATCGAAGCTCGGTGACAACTGGAGGGCACGGGTCAGGTCCTTGATGATCTCCATGTCGGCGGAACCGATGAGTTCCACCAGCAAGGTGGCGTCGTCCAGGATGAAATCGCGCAAACGGTTCGAGCGGATCTCGTTGAACTGGTCACGCTCCATCGCCGTCAACATCGCACGGAAAACTTCCGGTCCGAGGATGTCAGCGAACGTATCGGAACGTTCTTTGGCCAGCCAGAGCAACGTCTCGCTGCTCGCCATGTGCTGGCTGATGAGCCGGGTCAGCGTGTCCTTCAATTCCTGCAACTTGCCCGCTTGCAAGAGCACCACCGCGCATTCGCTGCAAAGTTTCGCGGAAGACAGATTCAGCAAGGCCAGCAGGGATTCATGCCAGCTCGCCGGATGGGCTTCCTGATAGGATTGGAGCGCCCGACGGTACTTCGAGGCAGTCATGCCCTCCATGATGGACTGGAAGGAGTTCTCGCCCGACCAGATATCCTTGGAGGTCACTTCGCCGGCTTGTGGCGGCAGGCTGCAAGCTTGAGCCAGATCATCGCGCAGGAAGATGGCTTCCAATGCCAGCGAAGCCATCGTGCGCTGATGGGTCTGGATATCCGCATTCAATTGCGTGATGACTTCCGTCACCGCCGCATTGCGATCCGTCAGATCGTCGAGGCTCTTGTGGATCTCGCTCGCCACCACCAGCTTGGCCTTCAAACCTTTGGCCAAACGGAATTCACCCATCAGGCGGTCCTGCAGGGAAATGGTCTGCTCGCGCATCACCACCGGCTCGTTCTTCTTCAGCGGCACGAGGAAATGGCCATCCTTCTTCATCTCGCGCTTGGCGACTTCCCACCACTTCTTCCAATCGCTCGCGATGATGTCCGGAACGAGTACTTTTTGGATCTGGTCCACCGTGGCGGAACCGTCGAAGCTCGTGAGCACCACCTTGATCAAGTCCAGATGATGCAGTGCCGCCATTTGGCGCAAGGAGTTGATGTCCGAAGCCTTACGGGCCAGGATGTGATCCTTGGCGATGGGCTTCAGCGACTCGGCAGCAAAGGACAAGTCCATGGAATGACCGGTCTTGCCTTGGAAATCGATGGTGAACCGGGCAAAGACCGCATCCACGGTGGTGATCCGCCCAAAGCCCCAACTGCGATGCATGCAGTAACCGCCTTGCGCGAGTTGGACCAACGCGTCTATATCCTTGTTGTTGATTTTACCCGCCAGTGCCAGTTTCTCAAATTCTTCTCTCATATCAAATAACTCGCCTGCAAAACAGTGTTCGCCATATTTAGGCCGTGACGGGTCAAAAACCAAGAGAAATTGCCTTCCGCGTCCTGAGACGTGGCGAACATTCGGATGAATATACGGAAAACTTGCTGGATAGCGAGCTTTCTCGCCAACGCCTTTCCGGCCCTGACCGGGGACTGGTCCAAGAGCTGGTTTACGGCATCGTGCGGGCACGCGCCACACTCGATTGGCTGATCGACCGCAAGACGGACGGCCGCCCCCAAAAGAGCGACTTGCGGCTCTTTCTTCGTCTCGGCATGTACCAGCTTTTCTGGCTGGACCGCATCCCTGACCATGCCGCCGTCCATGAAACGGTGGAATTGGCGCGGGAATTCGGCTATGGCGCGCAAGCCGGCTTCATCAACGCCATGCTCCGCGGCTATGCCCGGGAAAAAGAGGCCACGCAGCAACTATTGGCTGAGCTAAAGGTCAATGAACCCGCGCTCGCCTGGTCCCAGCCCGCCTGGTTGGTCGATAAGTGGCTTCAACGCTATGGAGCGGAGGACACTCAAAAGCTGCTGGCATGGAATAACACCGCCCCCGCCACTTATGCCCGGCTCAACACCACCCGCACGGATGCGGAAAAAATTATTCTGCAATGGCGCTCGGAAGGTGTGGAATACGATTTTTTCGCCCGTGACTGGCTGGATGAACATCTCGTGTTCCGTCTGAAGAGCCATCCCCCGCTGGAAACTTTGCCGAGTTTTCGCCAAGGCCTGTTCTATATCCAAGACCCCAGCACTTTGCTGGCCGTGCGGATGCTCGATCCCCAACCAGGCGAACGTATCCTCGATGCCTGCGCTGCCCCGGGCGGCAAGGCGACCTTTAACGCGCAAAAGATCGGCAGCAGCGGCTTGGTCGTCGCCCGAGACATTTCCGAGCCGCGCCTGAAATTGATCAAAGAGAATTGTCTTCGCTTGGGTTTTAAGACCGTGGAGACAGACCTGGCCGATGAACCTAAATTGAAGTTCCGCTTCGACCGCATCCTTGTAGATGCCCCCTGCTCCAACACCGGTGTGATGAGTCGGCGTGTGGACTTGCGCTGGCGTATCCGTGAAGAGGAGATTGAACGTCTGCGCACGGCCCAATTGGAACTGCTCAGCAAAGCCGCCGCCCAACTCGCTGCCAAAGGCACGCTCGTTTACAGCACGTGCAGTTTGGAGCCGGAAGAGAATGGCGAGATCGTGCAAAGCTTCCTGGCCGCGACCCCGGGTTTCAAACTGGAAACCGAACGCCAGTTGACTCCCTTCAAAGACGGTGTCGATGGTGCCTATGTAGCGAAGCTGGTGCGCGTGTGAAATCGCGACGCAACTTGTGCCGGAGGCACTTCAGATTCATAGCGGCGGCTTTCAAGCCGCCGTCCAGTTCTTTGGAAACAGCGTCGCGTCAGCGATGCAAGATGAGCATAGCGGCCCATTCTTCGGTCACTACGTGACCGTGATTGCTTGATGTAGCGACAACGGCTTAAAGGCCGTTGCCAAGAATATTTGGTTCGCTACGCGAACAGGCTGAACCGGGACAGCAAGCCGCAGCCCTTCCAAGTTTACCGCGGCCACTTGCCCTTCATCACCATCACCTTGTCCACCCGGTGCCGGTCCATGTCCAGCACCTCGAAAACATAGCCATCCATTTCGAAGGTCTCGCCTTCCTTGGGCACCCGGCCGAATTGTTTCACCATGAAACCAGCCAGGGTCTGGTATTCGCTATTGCCTTCATGCGGGAATTTGAAGCCGGGCAAGGCGCGCTCCACCTTTTCCAGCTCCACCATCGCATCGATGAGCCACGTCCCGTCATCGCGTTTGCGCACCTCGGGTTTGGCGCGTTCTTCCTGGGTGGAGAGATCGCCCACGATGGCCTCCATGATGTCGTTGATGGAGACGATGCCCGTGATGGAGCCGAATTCATTGGTCACCAGCGCGATGTGTTTGCCGCTGGTCTTGAAAGTCTCCAGCAGTTGCAAGGTGTTCTGCGTCTCCGGCACCACGAGCGGCGTCACCATCACGTCCTTGATGGCCACCCCCACCCCGGCGGCGAGATTCGCATAGATGGCCTTGATGGAGACGATGCCCACCACGTTGTCGCGATTCGTCCGGTAAACCGGGAAATAGGAATGGCCGCTGACCACGATCTTGTGCCAGACCGACTCGTGCGGCTCATCCGCATTGATCCAGATCATCTTGGGCTTCGGCGTCATCAAGTCACGCACATGCAGGAGGTCCAGCTCCAGCACACTGCTGACCATCTGGCTCTCCACATGATGGAACGCGCCCGCGCGTTGGCCTTCCTGCATCAGCACCTTGACTTCCTCCTCGGACACGGCGTTCTCGTTCTTGGGTTTGATGCCGAAAAGGCGGAGCAAGCCATCCGTGGAACTGCCCAAGAAAGTCACGAGCGGGCTGACGATGGCCGAAAGCCGGTTCATGAAACCCGCCAGGGACATGGCGATGCCCTCGGGATTGCCCAACCCGATGCGCTTGGGCACCAGTTCCCCGATCACCAGGGAAAAATACGTGATGACCGCCACCACCAAGAAGAAGGAAACCGGCTTGGCATAGGCCCCGATGACCGGCACATCCGTCATTGCGATGGCGAGTTTTTCCGCAAGGGTGGCTCCGCCAAACGCACCGGCGACGATGCCCACCAGCGTGATGCCGATCTGTACCGTGGAGAGGAAGCGGTTCGGAGATTCCGCCAGTTCCAACGCGGCCCGGGCACGTTTGCTGCCAGCATCGGCGAGTTGACGCAGCTTGCCCTTGCGCGAAGAAACGACGGCGATCTCCGCCATGGCAAACACGCCGTTCGCCACCAGCAACATAAAAACGATCAATATCTCAACCGCAACTTGAGTCACGGGCGGATACTACCACGCTCCGAAGCAGTTTGCCTTGGAAAAATTCAACCAGCAGGATGAATCGTCTTTTGGGCACTCAAACCCGACGAACCAGCTTGCGAAAACACCCCTAAAACAACAAAATCAGCCATCAATGAAATCCCTCACCGAACACCTGTGGTTTGAGATACCCGGGAGGCGTGGCTTTGAGAATATCACTCCCACGATCGAAGCTTTGGTGCGCAAGAGTGGGATCCAAGAGGGACTGTGTCTCGTGAACGCCATGCACATCACCGCCTCCGTTTTCATCAATGACGACGAAAGCGGTCTGCATCACGACTATGAAGTATGGCTGGAGAAACTCGCGCCCCACGCACCCACGGGACAATACCATCACAACCGAACCGGCGAAGATAATGCCGACGCGCATATGAAGCGCCAGATCATGGGTCGCGAAGTGGTGGTGGCCATCACCGAAGGCAGCCTGGATCTAGGCCCATGGGAACAGATCTTTTACGGTGAATTTGACGGCAATCGCCGCAAACGCGTGCTGGTGAAGATCATCGGGGAATAATTGCATATCCAGCAACGACCAGACAAAGTTTGCCTACTATCCAGCAATTTCAGGTGTGCAGAAACAGCATTTCAGACAGAGTTTAAGACAGAACCTAAACCGGAACAAAACTATGAGAATCCTCGTCGGCACAGACTTCTCGGATCAGGCGGTGCAGGCAGCGAACGCCGCGGCCGCACTGGCCAATGTATGGTCAGAAAGCATCGTCCTGGCTCACGTATGTGACCAAAGCGGTCTCGAAGACCTCTCCCCCAAGGTGCTGCAAGAAATCACGAACTCTGCGAAGCGAAACCTGAAGGCCGAGGCCAAGCGCCTGCGCGACACCGGCGTGACGGTGACCGAGGAACTCCTGACCGGCGCGGCCTACGAATGCCTGGCCGAACGTGCCAAGCCGGAGACCGTCCGCATGGTCGTCGTCTCCTCGCACAGCCGTTCCGCTCCGATGCGTTGGCTGTTGGGCAGCGTGTCTGAGCGCGTGGCCGAGTCTGCTCCTGTGCCGACTCTGGTAATCCATGATTCCCGGCCCTTCGAGGAATGGGCGGCAGGAGAACGGCCTCTACGCATCGTGGTGGCATCTGACCTGTCACCCGCTTCCGACGTCGCCCTGCAATTTGTGAAGTCATTGCAAAAGCTGGGGCCTTGCGAGGTGACCGTCAGCTATGTGGATTCGCCTTTGGAAGAACGGGCCCGCCTCGGCCTGAAAGGAACCGTCTCCCTGACCAGCAACGATCCTGAAGTGGAACGCGTCATCGAGCGCGACCTGCGCCGAAAAGTGGACGATATCTTGGGCAAAGGACGCTACGCCCTCGCCATCGAGGCCAACTTGGGCCGCCCTGACTATGCCTTGGCCCAAGTGGCCGGGAAACATATGGCAGACCTGGTGATCACCGGCTCGCATCAGCGGCATGGCACTGCGCGTCTGTGGCACACCTCCTTCTCCCGGGGTTTGCTGCATACCTGCCAGACCAATGTGCTCTGCATACCGGTATCCGCCTCCGATAGCATGCCGGGCATCCATTCCATCAGCCGGGTGCTGGTGACCACCGACTTGTCCAAACTGGGCAACGCGGCCGTCAGCCAGGCATTCGGCCTGTCACGGCCCGGTGGAGTGGTCCACTTGCTACACGTACTCCCGGTGAATGAAGGCCCAAATCCCTTGATCGGTGGTCATCTGGAAAAGAAACGGCCCACCAAGAAAGAGTGGCAGCAACTAAAACGGCAAGTGGAAGCGGAGCTGGCCAAACTTATTCCGGCCAGTGCGGCCGAACTGGGCATCGATAGCGAGATCGAGGTGATCGAAGACCGCAAACCCGCCAGCGCAATCGCAAAGGCAGCCGAACGTTTTGGGGCTGATGCCATCTGCCTGGCGACCCACGGTCACACTGGAATCACTGGTTCCTTGCTGGGGTCCGTGGCGCAAGCCGTGCTGAAGAACACAAAGCGCCCGGTGCATCTGGTGCAACCGCAAGATTGATCAGTTTGAAGCCGGGGCACCGGTATCAGGCGGCGGCGTATTCAGCCCCTTACCGGTGTGCCGGATGTCCTTGGCCTCGAACAGGTAGACGACTTCCTCGGCGATGTTGGTGGCGTGGTCTGCGACCCGCTCCAAACTCTTGGAAATGACCATGAGGTTGAGGCAGCGCGTGATGGTCGAGGGCTTTTCCACCATGTAGCTCGCCAATTCACGGTGCAGTTGCTTGTTCAGAGCGTCCACATCCTTGTCACGGGGAATGACTGCCCGTGCGCGCTCGGAATTGCGATTCACAAACGCCGCCAACCCCTCATTCATCATGTCCATGGCCATGCTGGCCATGCGGGGGATGTCCACGTAAGGCTTGAGTTGCGGTTCCTGGCTCAGTTCGATGCTGCGGCGGGCGATCGTGGTGGCTTCATCACCCACGCGCTCCAGATGCTGGCTGCATTTCATGGCCACGGTGATGAGGCGCAGATCGGAGGCCAGTGGGGCTTTGCTCAGCAAATTGATGCACATCTCATCGATCTCCATCTCGATGGTATCGAGCACGCTGTCTGACTCGATGACCTTGCGGGCCAGATCGTCATCACGGTCCACCAGCGCCTTGACCGCATTCGCCACCGCTGTGGTGGCATGGCTGGACATGGTGAGCAGCGTTTCTTTGAGCTGGGCCAGTTCGCGATCGAAGTGCGTCTGCATATTGGAAAATCAGTCTGTCTATTTTTGCGCCTGATCCGGGGGCTTTGGCAAGGATTACCTCCCCCCTTCATAGATCAACCGAAGCGACCCGTGACATAATCCTCCGTCTGCTTCTTGGAAGGATTGGTGAAGATCTTGGACGTCACATCATACTCGATCAGTTCGCCGATGTAGAAGAACGCCGTGTAATCCGAGATACGCGCCGCCTGCTGCATGTTATGCGTGACGATGACGATGGTGAATTCCTTCTTCAGATCGAGGATCAGGTCTTCGACCTTGGCCGTGGCGATCGGGTCCAGCGCGGAAGCCGGTTCATCCATCAGGATCACCTCGGGCTTGATGGCGATCGCCCGGGCGATGCACAACCGCTGCTGCTGACCACCGGAGAGGCCGAGGGCGCTGGAGTGCAAACGGTCCTTCACCTCATCCCACAAGGCGGCACCCCGGAGACTCTTCTCCACCACTTCATCCAGATCGCTCTTGTTCTTCGTGCCATGCAGGCGCAGACCATAAGCGATGTTCTCGTAGATGGTCTTGGGAAACGGATTCGACTTCTGGAACACCATCCCCACACGCTTGCGCAACTCGATGACATCCACATCCGGACCGTAGATATCATGCCCGGCGATCTTCACCTGTCCCGTGATCTTCACATGATCGATGAGATCGTTCATGCGGTTGAAACAGCGTAGGAAAGTGGATTTGCCGCAACCGGAAGGTCCGATGAAGGCCGTGACGTTCTTCTCCTTGATGGTCATCGAGATCTCTTTAAGCGCCTTGGCCTGACCGTAATACAAGCTCAAGTCCTTGGTCTCGATCAAGGCTGACGCGGCGGCTGACGACGCGCCCACTGGGGCTTTCGTGCCCACTTCCACCGTTAATTTTGGTACAGATGTTTCAGCCATAAGAAAATATCAGTGCCCCAACAACCGCATATTACGGCGCATCTTGGCGCGCACCAGGATGGCCACAATGTTTAAGGCAAAGGTTAAGATCAAGAGCGCCAGCACTGTCGCATAAAGGATGGGCCGGGTCTGCTCGATGTTCGGCGATTGCGTAGACAGGATGAAAACGTGATACCCCAAGTCCATGAACTGGTCCGTCAACGCCTTGGGATAACTGGCCATGTAATAGGCTGCCCCCGTGAAGAGGATCGGCGCCACTTCGCCCGCCGCGCGGCTTACGGAAAGGATGCCGCCGGTCAGGATACCCGGCAACGCCTGCGGCAGCACGATCTTGACAATGGTTTCCAGCTTGGTCGCGCCCAAGGCCAGACTCGCCTCGCGCAAGCCTTGCGGAATCGCCTTCAAGGATTCTTCCGTGG
>CAZRGY010000052.1:0-13663 GCA_964599715.1 uncultured Verrucomicrobiota bacterium
TGTGTTTGTTACTTCGTGATCACGGTGACCCGGCCGGTCTGCGCATCGTAGTTGAACTCTTCGCCGGCGGGTAGCTTCGGTAAACGCGTGATGTGTCAGCTCGCTACCGCTTCTTGCAGGTTCGCCGGAAAGCGCCCTTTCTCTTCTTTGAACATGCTCACCCCGCAGTTGATGAGCATCTTCTCCTCTTCCGTCAATGGGCGGCCATTACCACCCTGGAACAACACCTCCGGCACACCGAATTAACCGATCTATCCCATTGTCAGAAAACGAGTTACAAACAAATAATAAACAATCAAAACGGCTTCGTGAGGAGAATTCCCATTGACAAGCCCATGGTTTTCGAGTCTTTTGCGGGCGTTGATATGAACCGGATTGCCGTAAAACAACTGAGCCAGTGCGCGAGCCAAGGGACGATGTCCCAGTGGTCCCGTCATTGGGCCGTCCTCGGCAACCCGGGAGGGAAGTTCTAAGCTAAAGTAACTTAAAATTTTCAATACCCACGGTTGCCTGAGGTTAGGCTACCGTGGGTTTTTTGTTTTCCCGCCAAAGGAATTGGCGGGCAGTTGAAAGAGAAAAAGAAAGAGTCGTATGAAAAATGGAAATAGAAATAACCGGCTGGAGCCGAGGTTCGAACCTGAAACTAGGTTTGCCTTGGAAGCCAAGCCGACCCCGGAGGCGCGGGAAAAGGAAAACGCCGAATTCACCCGGTTGCGGGAACGGTTGCTGACCACGTTGCTGGCGCAGACACCCGACAATACCTACCGGCGTGACTTCATCGAGAACGCGATCGGCGAAGCCGAGGCCTTGGCCTGGGCCACCGCCCATCCCTTGCTCGTCTTCCCGGCTTTGGCCGAGGAGAAGGCCACTGAAGCCGCCCAACGGGCCGAGCGGCAGGAAACCATTCGCCGGAAAAGCGCGGGTTTCCTCCGCCGGGCCGCCTAATGAAATATCCGGGCATGTCGCAATTTGACCAATCCGTATACCGTGTAACATTCGCGCGACGGATGCGCCTGTCTTGTGTTTATGATTTGACGATGTCTGTAGCGGGACGTAGCTAGTCCGGTGCATGCAAGCGCACGCCGTAGCTCCGAACCCGTTGATGATGCTCCCCTTTGCCACCCTGCTTGGCACCATCGCGCTCGGTCCTCTTTTCTTCGCCAATTGGTGGAGTAAGCATTACCCCAAGGTCGCCTACACCCTCGGTGCCATCACTCTCATCTATTACCTTTTCGGCCTCCATGCCGGGGAACGGGTGATCCATGTGGCGCATGAATACGTCAGTTTCATCGCCCTGATCGGTTCCCTCTACATCGTTTCCGGCGGCATCCATATTTCGGTGAAAGGCGAGGCCACTCCGCTCGCAAACGTCGTTTTTCTCCTTGTCGGGGCCGTGGTGGCCAACTTCCTCGGGACCACCGGAGCTTCCATGCTGCTCATCCGTCCGTGGATCCGCATGAACAAATACCGCATCACGGCGCACCATATCGTTTTCTTCATCTTCGTGGTCTCGAATATCGGTGGCTGCCTCACTCCCATCGGTGATCCCCCGCTCTTCTTGGGCTATCTGAAGGGCGTTCCCTTCTGGTGGGTGCTGGAACATTGCTGGCCCATGTGGCTGACGGGCGTGGGCGTCCTGCTAGCGATGTTCTTCGTAGTGGATTACAAGAACTACCTGAAAGCGCCCAAAGCCGTTCGCGAGAAGCTCGCCGAACCGGCCGATACGTGGAAATTCGACGGCTTGCCCAACCTCTTTTTCCTCGGGGTCATTCTGGTTTCCGTGTTCATCGATCACCCGATCTTCCTGCGGGAAGCCCTGATGATCGGTGCTGCCCTCGGCTCCTACTACACCACCAAAAAGCACGTGCATGAGGCCAATGACTTCAATTTCCATCCGGTGCAAGAAGTCGCCATCCTCTTCATCGGTATCTTCTCCACCATGATGCCCGCGCTTGATTGGCTCGCCGCCAACACCAATGCGGAAGCTGTCGGGCACTTGGGTCTGTCCTTGAACCCGACCTTCTTCTACTTCGGCTCCGGCATCCTCTCCAGTGTGCTGGATAATGCCCCGACTTACCTCGCTTTTTTAAGCGCCATCTTCGGTGCCTTCATCGATCCTCAGCTGATACAGCAAATACAAGGCTTGATCCAAACCGGCGGCGACTTGGCTGGTCTCACCGGCGCACATGCGGACCATATCCGCAACACGATTGCTAACCTGCAACAGTATCACCCGGACCTCCTTGCGGCAAAAACTGTGACCACTGAGCAGATCGAGATCGCCTACCTGCTCGGCAACGTGGAGCTGAACAAATACATCGTCTCCATCAGCATCGGCGCGGTGTTCTTCGGGGCCAATACCTATATCGGCAACGGCCCGAACTTCATGGTGAAAGCCATCGCCGACCAGCAAAAGGTCCACACCCCAAGCTTCCTAGGCTACATCTTCAAATACAGCCTGTTCATCATGCTCCCGATGCTGCTCATCGTGTGGTTCATCTTCTTCCGGCACTGAGCAGCGACCTGGCTTTACCGATTTACTTTGTCAGACCGCCCCGTTTTTGACACATACGGGGCGGTTTCTTTGCTGATGCGGGTCATTTACAACATACTGTTTGTCGTCTTCTTTTGCCTGAGTGCGCCGTACTACTTCTGGAAGATGTGGCGGCGCGGCAACTGGCAGACCGGTTTCAAGCAGCGCTTTGGCCGTTACGATGACCTACCACCCGCTGACCCCAAACGCCCTGCCCTCTGGCTGCACGCGGTAAGCGTGGGTGAGGTGAACATCTGCGCACAGGTCATCCGCGAATTGCGCCAACGCGCGCCGCAATACCGCATCATCGTCTCCACCACCACCACCACCGGCATGGGCGAACTCCACAAGCGGCTGCCCGAAGGTGTGGAGAAAGTTTACTACCCAATTGATTTCCTGCCCTTTGTAAAGCGGGCACTCGACCGCATCCAGCCCGTCGCCGTGGCGCTGATCGAGGCGGAGATCTGGCCCAACTTCCTGTGGGAACTGCAACGCCGCCAGATACCGCACTTCCTGGTGAATGCCCGCGTCTCGGAGCGTTCCTATCGTGGCTATCGTAAGTATGGGTTTCTCTTCGCCTCGCTGTTCGGCTCGTTTCAGGGTGTTGGCGCACAGAACGAGGAAGATTCCGTGCGCTTGCGCGAGATCGGTTGCCAACCTGAAGCGGTTCATGTTTTCGGCAATCTGAAATTCGATGCCGTGCATCTGCCGACCAAACGCCCCATCGACGTTCCGGCCATGCTTGCTTCCGTAGGGCTAAAACCCGGCGCACCCGTCCTGCTCGGTGGCAGCACGTTTCCGGGTGAGGAAAAGATTCTCGGCGAGATTTTCCTACGCTTGCGTCAGCAACAGCCGGACTTGTTTCTCGTCCTCGTACCGCGTCATTTCGAGCGGGCGCACGTGGCCGTGGAGGAATTGACCAGCCTGGGATTGAAAGTCACCTGCCGTAGTGAATTGAACGGCACCGCGACTCCACCTGCCTGCGACTGCCTCATCGTGAACACCACCGGTGAGTTGGTCTATTTCTACGAGCACGCCACGGTGGTCTTTGTGGGCAAGAGTTTGAATGCCAAAGGCGGTCAAAGCCCCATCGAACCCGCCGCGCTTGGCAAGGCCATGACTTTCGGGCCGAACATGCAGAACTTCAGCAGCATCGTACGCGGGTTCCTTACGGCCAAGGGTGCGGTGCAAGTCGCCGATGCCGCAGAGCTGGAACGCGTTCTGGCGGACCTCCTCGCACATCCGGAGAAACGCGAAGAGCTTGGTCGCAACGCCCTGGCCGTCGTTCATCAAAACCAAGGGGCCACTCAACGGACCATCGATATGCTGCTGGGCCACACCGGAATTGGCAGTCGCTGAGCAATTCATGGTGTCCTTTCGCCAAGCTACCATTGGCACATCCATGCCAGTTGATCTTAGTTAGTTCTGTGCGCAGGAATGTCGCCATCCTAGGATTGCTGATCGGTCTGCTCACCTTCATCGGTGGGCCATACCAGTCTTGGGCGGATGATTTTCGCACCTGGCAGCGCCTGAGTCTTTCGCTCTGGCAGCAAGAACAGTGGGAAGTGCAACTCCACAATGAAACCCGGTGGCAAGATGACAGCTCAAGGCTCAAAGAACAATTGGTCTCCCCCCAGATATTGTGGAAGGCGAACGAGACTTGGCGCTTTGGACTGGCATATACCTATCTACGCTCCCGTAACAGCACTGGGTTCAACAATGATCACCGTCTCGAATTGGAAGCCGATCCCCGCTGGCAATTGGCCGATTGGGTCACGCTAGAATTACGAAACCGACTGGAAATCCGTTTCCGGGAGGGTGAAGCCAACGGGGCCGAGCGGCTCCGGGAACGCATCCAACTCAACTTTCCCCTGAAACATGCGGGCCCGTTGCAGTCGTTGTACACAAACAACGAATTCTTCTTCGATCTTAACACCCATCAATACAATCAAAACCGCCTCACCCCTCTGGGCGTGAGCCTTCAACTCACGGAACATACCCATCTGCGCGTTTTTTACCTGATCCAATCCATCCGTAGTCAGGCGGACTGGGGTCACGCTCATGTCTTGGGAACGCAACTCCACTTTCGCCTCAAATAACCGGTAACGGAAACGTCACCTGCTAGAGGCTGGCTTCGGCAGGAGTCTGGGCTTAGTGTCCACTCGTGAAACCGACTGGCAATCCGTCTCTGCTCTCCCGCCGCCACTTTGGCCGGCAACTAATCCTCTCGGGCGCCTCGCTAAGTTTGCTGCCCAGCTTGTTGCGCGCGCAACAGGCGCCGGGCGTTATCCAGGCCAACCGCCCGTTGATCCAGGGCGGGGCGATGACGGGGGACATCGCGGGCAACACCGCCGTGTTTTGGTCACGTAGCGATCGCCCTTCGACAATGCTGCTGGAACTCAGCACCACGCCCAAGTTCGAGCAGAGCCGCCGTATCCGTGGTCCCGTGGCGTTGGAAGATACGGAGTATGCGGCCAAGCTCACCTATGGTGCCTTGCCGCCGGGGCAGACGATCTTTTATCGCCTCGCGTTTGAAGACCTCGCGGATACGCGCGTCATTTCCGAACCGGTCACGGGTTCCTTCAAGAGCCCGCCAGTGGAGAAGCGCGATGTGACGTTCGCATGGTCCGGCGACACAGCGGGTCAGGGGTATGGCATCGATGCCAATCGCGATGGCATGCGCACCTATCAGGCTGTGCGCAAATTGCAGCCCGATTTCTTCATCCATTGTGGCGACACCATCTATGCGGATAATCCTATCGAAGCCGAGTTGAAGCTGGATGATGGCACGATCTGGAAGAACCTCGTGACGCCGGCGAAGAGCAAGGTGGCTGAGACGCTTTCTGAATTTCGCGGCAATCATTTCTACAACCTGCTGGATGAGCACGTGCGCCGCTTCAACAGCGAGGTGCCCACCTATTTCCAGTGGGATGACCATGAAGTGCTGAACAACTGGTATCCCGGTGAGTTGCTGGATGACAAACGCTACGCGGTGAAGAGCGTTTCCTTGCTCGCAGCGCGAGGTCGCCGTGCGTTCTTTGATTGTCTGCCCATCCGGCCCAATCCCATCGAGCGCATTTATCGCACCATCCCTTACGGGCCTTCGCTGGAGCTGTTCATGCTGGATATGCGCACCTATCGCGGCCCGAACTCGGCGAACCGCCAGACTGAGATGGATGAAACCTCCGCCTTCCTTGGCCGCCAGCAATTGGAGGAACTTAAACGGGCACTCACGACTTCCAAGGCCACGTGGAAAATCATCTGCTCGGACATGCCTATCAGTCTGACGCTGGGCGATGGCAAGGACGCCTTCGAAGGTGTGGCCAACGGTAATGGACCGGCGCTGGGGCGTGAACTGGAGATCGCGGACCTGCTGCGGTTCATCAAGGAGAAGGGCATCCGCAACACCGTGTGGATCACGGCGGATGTGCATCATTGCAGCTCCATCTTTCACGACCCGGGCAAGGCGACCTTCCAAGAGTTCGAGCCCTTCTGGGAATTCGTTTCCGGCCCCTTGCACGCGGGCACCTTCAATCAGCCGCCTTTGGACAATACCTTCGGACCCGAGACCCGTTTCCTGGGTATCCCCAAAGGCATGAAAGGCAACCGGCCGCCTTCGGACGGGTATCAATTCTTCGGCACCATGAAGATTGATGGGAAGTCCGAAGAGCTCACCGTCACTCACTGGGATGTGAATGGGAAAAATCTCTGGAGCATAACCCTGCCTCCGAAGCTCGGGTAATATCAAACGCCATCCTTCTCGCGTAGCGAGGAAAAGATTCTTAGCCACGGGTTTTAACCCGTGGTGGTAGTGTGTCCAAGTAGCGTCGCTTAGCGACGCAAGAATCAACCTGTTTAAGAACTCTTCCGTCACTATGTGACGGTGGCAACCAAAACAGCGCGGCGGCTTGAAAAGCCGCCGCTAAGAATCTTCCGTGCCTAAACGGCACGAAGTATCATTTGCCACCAAACTTCTTCAGGTAATCCTGATAGGCCAGCGGCACCCCTTCAGCCATCTGGATGGTCGGTTTCCAGCCCAAGGCAAATAGTTTGCTGCCATCCATCCACTTGCGCGGCATGCCATCCGGCTTGGCGGTGTCCCATTCGATCTTTCCTGAATACCCTACCGCCTCGGCTACCAGTTCGGTCAATTGCTTGATGGTGATCTCGATGCCCGACCCCACGTTGATAAACTGCTCTTCAGAGTAATTTTCCATCAGGAATACGCAGGCATTACCCAGATCATCCGAGTAGAGGAACTCACGCAGGGGTGATCCGGAACCCCAGCAAGTGACAGATTCCGCCTGATTCACTTTCGCCTCATGCATGCGCCGGATGAGCGCCGGCAGCACGTGGGATTTGTCGAAATCGTAATTATCATTCGGGCCGTACAGATTCGTCGGCATGACACTGATGAAATCGCATCCGTACTGACGGCGGTAGGCCGCGCACATCTTGAGCCCGGCGATCTTCGCGATGGCATACCACTCATTCGTCGGCTCGAGCGGACCCGTCAGCAGATGTTCTTCCCTCATCGGCTGGGGCGCATGCTTGGGATAGATGCAGGAGCTGCCGAGGAAGAGCAGTTTCTTGACCCCGGCAACATAAGCGCCGTGGATCAGGTTGTTCTGGATCTGCAGGTTCTCGTAGAGAAACCACGCCGGGTATTCGCTGTTGAACTTGATGCCACCCACCCGCGCCGCCGCGATGAAGACATACTCCGGTTTCTGCTCTTCGTAGAACCGGGTCACTGCCGCCGTATCCAACAAGTCCAGCTCGGCATGGGTGCGTCCGACGATATTGGTGAAGCCCTGCCGCTCCAGTTCCCGCCAGATGGCGCTGCCAGCCAGGCCTCGGTGACCGGCTACATAGATACGAGCGTCTTTGGCGATCTTCATATGACGGGAACAGTTTACGCTCAATTCAAGCCGCACGCCAGCTTCGCCCGGGCCAGCACTTTGACCGCGGTTTCCTTGGCCTTTGCGGCGCCTTCCTGCAGCACCTGCTCCACATGATCCATATTGGCCGCCAGCTCAGCACGCTTGGCGCGGGCCTCGGCGAAATAATTCCAGTAGTGCTCGAAGAGACCCTTCTTCAGGTCCCCGTAACCCATGCCACCCGCACGCAAGCGTTCTTCAAAATCTTTCGCGACATCCGCCGGAGCAACGTGTTTGAGGAGCTGGATGGCGATGTTCTTCTCTGCATCCGGCTTGGGCTCCTGCGGTGTGCGGCTGTCCATCACGATGCCCATGATGCGCTTCTTGGTCGCCTTCTCTTCGCTGAACAGTTCGATGGTGTTGCCGTAGCTTTTGCTCATCTTCTGCCCATCCAAACCAGGAACAAGGGCCACTTCCTCACGGATGCGTGGCTCGGGCACCACGAAAGTCTCGCCATACTGGTGGTTGAACTTGATGGCGATATCACGCGTGACTTCGAGATGCTGCTTCTGGTCCTTGCCGACCGGCACGATATTGGAATCGAACAGCAAGATATCCGCCGCCATCAGCACGGGATAAGCGAAGAGACCGTGGTTCACCGCCCCCACATCACCATCCGCCAGCTTGGCTACCTTGTCCTTGTAGCTATGGCAGCGCTCGAGCAAACCCATCGGCGTCACCGTGGAAAGCAACCATGCCAGCTCAGCCACTTCAGGCACATCCGACTGCCGCCAGAAAACGCACTTTTTCGGGTCCAAACCGCAAGCCATGAAGTCCAAGGCGACGTCCAGCGTGTACTGCCGACGCTTGGCTGCGTCCGTCAGTGAGGTCATCGAATGGTAATTGGCGATGAAGTAATACGCCTCGCCCTGCTCTTGCAGTTCGATGGCCGGCCGCATCGCCCCGAAATAATTCCCAAGGTGCAGCGCGCCCGAAGGCTGGATACCCGTCAAAATTCGCATGGCGCGAACACTAGCAACCGCTCCTACGGGGTTCAAAGGGTTTTCCACTCGGTGACAAGGATTCACTTGCCTGCCATCCAATTTCAGATTTCAATCTGCACGCCTCTAAGGAAAGGCCAGCAGGTCAAAGGAGACATTGCTGTAAACAGATCAATCATACATCCCAACCATTATGTATCCCCCCGCCACTACGACACCCTCATTGTTGCCCGACAAGTTTCCAGATTTGCCGGGGCCATCGGGACACATCCCCATGAATGAATGCGTTGAGAAAGGGACCGGCTTCTATGTTTTTATCGGCTATTGCGTGGTGATCTGCATCGCCATTTTCGCGGTATTAACCATCTACCCGATGATCATCGCCATAATCGCCGCCATAGTGACCTGGGTTTATCGCAAGCGGGTGATAGCGATGGTCAGAGGCTCCCACATCCAAGTGTCTGCGGAGCAATTCCCTGAGATCCAT
The DNA here is from genome assembly GCA_964599715.1 of uncultured Verrucomicrobiota bacterium. Lineage (GTDB taxonomy): Bacteria > Verrucomicrobiota > Verrucomicrobiia > Limisphaerales > JAEYXS01 > JAEYXS01. The sequence continues at coordinate 8,899 of CAZRGY010000052.1, forward strand.
CGTTGTGTGCAGGAAGTATCCATGGCCTTGGGCCTGAAAGAAGCCCCTGAAACATACATCATCGAGGGAAACCAGCTCAACGCCTTCGCCATGAAGGCTGCGGGCAAGAAAATGGTCTTCTTGATGGATGACATGGTCGATGCCTGCCTCCGCTCTGGCAATCCCGGGACGCTCAGCTTCATCATCGCTCATGAGCTGGCTCATCAGGCACTGGGACATACCACGGAGGTGCGTTCTTATATGCGGCAAATGTTGAAGATGCTTTCCCGCAAAGACGAGTTCAGCTGTGATGCTATCGCCGGCCGGGTGGTCAATAACAACGACACCTCAATCCTGGCCCTGACCATCATGATGAGTGGTCCCCAGCTTCTGAAGTATGTGAACATATCCTCGCTGGTCGAAAAGGCACGCGAGTTTGTGAATGACAAACATGCCATCAAATCCGAAAAGCAACTGACCCATCCGCTGACCCTGCGGCGCATCGGACGTTTCTGCTAAGCCACTACGAACGATAAGTCGTAAAAAAAGCCGCGTCTGATTGATCAGACGCGGCTTTCAACTTACCAAGGTCAGCGCTTACTTCAGTTCATTGGACTGCATGTAAGCCACGATATCCGCCAGGGCTTGCGCATCCAGTCCGAGCATGTCGGCGCTGAACATCAGGGAGCTGTTCATCTTCTTCACGCTCTTGATCTTCTTGCGCGGGATGGTCTGCGTCTGGCCGGCCATGGACTTGATGATGGTCGGGTCACCGTTGGCCAGCACCATCCCCACCACGACCGTACCATCTTTGGCGATCAACTCGCTGCCTTCATAGCCGTGCGAGATCTCCGCTGAGGGATTGATGAGCGCGTTCAGGATCACTTCCCGCGTCTGTTGCTTGCCGAACAGGGTCAGGTCAGGCCCGAAGTCGATGCCCTGGTCTCCGATACGGTGGCAGGTGTAGCAAACCACCACGGCGGTCTTGCCGCGCGCAACATCGCCCTTAAGAGCAAGTATGTCCTTGATCGGCGGCAGATTGGACGGCGTCGTGGGCGCAGGCGGCATCTCGACCGCGCTGATCTGCACCGTATCCGGATCATACAAGCCACTCTTCTTGAGCACTTCAGCCAGGCCGAAGTCCTTCCAGTCATTACCCATCCGGTTGAAGAGCCACCACATGGCTTCCGCCTTGAGCGGGAAACTCTCAGCCTTGGCCAGATCCACCATGGCCATGGCGGCTTCCTTGGATTTGATGAAGGCGATACCATCCATCATGCGCTTGCGCTGATCCGCAGAAACACTGTCCGATAAGGCGCGGGCTTTCATATCGGCCACCGCCTTGGGAGCGCCCAAGCGCCAGGCGATCCATCCCATGCTGTCTGACCAGTCCGTGGCGGACTTGCCCGCCCCGAGCTGTTGCGCCACAGCGGCGTAGATGGCCGGAGCCTGATTGTCAGCCGCCGTGCCGAAGGCTTCGAGATAGGTGCGATCTTGGCCGTCGAATTGCTCGGCCAAGCGGACCAACAAGCCCTGCTTCTGTGCGAGCGGCTGGTCGCGCAACGAGAGAGCGACCTCACGACGCACCGCGGGCGAAGCATCATTCACCATGCGGTTGGCGAGGGCCACGATGTCGTACCCACCACGGCGCAAAGCACGGTAAGCCACGATGCGGACCTTCTCATCCTTGTCCTTCAACAAAGTCTCGACCTTGGCGACACCCTTCGGCCCCATCTGGGCCAGCAACCAGATGGCGCGCGCCGCGATGAATTCATTGCGGTCATTCAAAACCTTGCTGACGGCGGACACCGCCGCATCACCCTGCTCTTGCAAACGGGTGAAACCGAGGTTGCGCACATTCACCGCCGGGCTCTTGAGGGCCTCGATCTGGCCCGCCGTGGTGCTGAGGTCAAACTTCGGGATCTTGGGTTTGAAGCCCTTGGGGGCGATACGATAGATGGTGCCGGAAGTGGTGGCATCCAGATCCGCATGACCACCGACGCGGGCATCGAACCAGTCAGACACATAGATCGCGCCATCCGCACCAACCATGACGTCAGACGGACGGAAGAGCGTCTTCAGCTCATGGTTCACACTGTTGTTGCCGCCGAGGAAGTCAGAACCGGCAAATTGCTTTTCCTTGTTCGAGGTCAGGAAATCGAAGCGGTCCAGTTGGAATCCTGCCCCGGAAAGCTTGGGCATATAACCGAACACAACGTTGCGACCAGCTTCGCAAGTTAGCAGGAGACCTTCCCACTTCTTGCCCAGCGCACCGTTCTCGTAGAAACCGACACCAGTAGGTGAACCGCCGCCATAGACATCGCCCGCCGGCATGGTGCCCGGATCATCCTGACGCCATTCGGCTTTCTGGATGGTCTGGCCGGGGCGCATATCCGCGCGCCAAGAGCGCTTGCCGTCACGGGAGGCGAAACCGGCATTGCCATATTCCATCACGTAGCTCACGCGGCAAGCCGGGGGATCGTCGTTGTCATTCTGGAAGACGTCGCCGAAGGAGGTGACGGTCTGCTCGTAGCTGTTGCGGTAATTGTGACCGATGATCTCCGTGTAGGTGCCATCGGGCTTCATGCGGGCGGAGAAGCCGCCGATCCACACATTGCCGTCATCACTCTGGCTGCCGGCGATCTGCGTGGGATCAAAGGTGACGTCTTCCTTGCGCAAGTTCGGGCGGTAAGGACTGCCGATGCGGAAGGTCTTGCCGGACTTGTCCGTGAAGACCGCGCCGCAGTTGCCGCTGTTCCAATACCACAAACCATCGGGACCGGCGGTGACGGAATGCAAGCTGTGATCGTGGTTACGGCCATTGATGCCGGTGAGGAGCACTTCGCGCTTGTCGATGCCCTCGTCGAACACCTGATTGTTGTTCACATCCGTGTAAACGATCATGCTCGGCGTCTGGGAGACGATGACCTTGTTGCCCATCACGGCGACCCCGAGCGGAGCTTCGAGGAATTTTTCCTGCACGAAGACATGGCTCTTGTCGGCCTTGCCATCACCATCAGTGTCTTCCAGCACCATGATACGGTCGCCCTCCGGACGGCGGCCAGCATGGCTGCGGTAATTCACGCCCTCAGCCACCCAGATGCGACCCGCTTCATCGGTGTCCATGTTGGTGGGATTGAAAAGCATCGGTGAGGTGGCCCAAACGGTGACTTCGAGGCCCTCGGGCACGGCAAAGTAATCGGTGGGGACAGAAGTCGGCTTTTGTTCAGCCGCCGACTGGTTCTGGGCCTGTGAGCCCAGACTGAGAGCAGCAACGCCCAAGGCGCAGGCTAGTATTCGACGTGTGGTCATAAGGTGAAGGGTATGATTCACCAAGGATTGGCGGGAGAAAAGGGGAAAAATCCCGAATACTACGTTTACGGGGTAAAACTACCGGAGAAGGCTTCCCGCAAGGGAGCTTACCCTTAACCGCGCGGGTCAAAGGCATCCCGGAGACCATCGCCGAAGAAATTAAGCGCCATCAGGGTGCTCACCAAAGTGATGGCCGGGAAAACGATAAGCCACCAATTGATACGGACCGGATTCAATTGGGCCGCCCCTTCCGCGATCAAGGAGCCCCAACTCGCAAAGGGCGGCTGGATGCCCAACCCCAAGTAGCTCAGGAAGGATTCATAAAGGATGACTGAAGGCACCGTCAGCGTGATGTAAACGATGATGATGCCGAGGACGTTCGGGAGGATGTGCCGGAACAGGATGCGACCGGGGCCGGCCCCCAGCGAACGGCTGGCATCCACGAACTGGCGGTTCTTCAACGAGAGCACCTGGCCGCGCACGATACGGGCCATGGTCAGCCACGATACGGCACCGATGCCGACAAAGAGGAAGATCATCCGGCTATATTGCGCAAAGTCCGCCCCGAACGCATTGGTGAACCACCCTTTCACCAATTCTTCCAAGGTGGTGATCAGCACGATGACGAAGACGATGGAGGGTAGCGCATAAAGGATGTCCACGAAACGCATCATCGAACCATCCCACCAACCGCCGACGTAACCGGCGATGGCACCCCACAAAACGCCGATAATCAGACTGACCAACGCGCCGACGATACCCACCATGATGGAGATGCGAGCCCCGTGCATGATGCGGCTGAGCAAGTCGCGCCCGTTCACATCCGTGCCCATCCAGTAAGTCATATCGGGTTTGGCAAAAGGCTGGTCGGTAAGCTCTACCGGAGAATGGGTCATGCCCACGGGCAGCAGCTTGGCCAGGGCAGGCTTGCTGAAGAGCGGCCATATCAACACCAGCAGACACAGCGCCGCCAGAAAAGACATGCTCAATACCGCCGGGCGGTTCTGTTTGAACCGCCGCCACGCACGTTGATTTGGGCTCAGGTTTTCCATCATCCCACTTTCACCCGGCGGTCCAGCACGCTGTAAGCAAAATCCACCACCAGATTCAGCACCAGCAGCATCACCGCATACAACAGCACCAGCCCGACCACCATGGTGTAGTCACGGTTCAACGAGCTGTTCACGAGAAACACCCCGATGCCCGGCACCCGAAAAATGTTCTCCACTACGAATGAACCGACGAGCAAATCGGCCAGCAAGGGACCGCTGTAAGACACGACCGGCAATACCGCGATACGGAAGGCGTGCTTCACAAGCACTTGCGTCTCGCTCAAGCCCTTGGCGCGGGCGGTGGTGATGAATTCGGAATTCAACGTGCCCAGCATCCCTTCCCGCATCAGGCGGGCGACTTTGCCGCCGAAGTAAAGGCCGAGCGCCAGTGTGGGCAGTACCGCATGTAACGGTGTCTCCCA
>CAZRGY010000053.1:0-12266 GCA_964599715.1 uncultured Verrucomicrobiota bacterium
TCATCGCCTCGGTATCTTCAGCGGTGAGCTTGCCGTCGCCATCATACCAACCGCGCGCGAGCAGTTGGGTATCCTCGAAGCTTTCGCGGAAGAGGATGGCTTTGGCGGGCTCGGCGGCAGACAGAGGCGAAACGAGCACCATCATCAAGGCGATGAGTAAGCAAGTGACTGGTTTCATAAATTTAGCGCGGAAGTCTGGTTTGTCGTGTGCTTCATGCGCATCCGACTATTTCTCTGGCTCAAAATTTCTGGCCTTGAATGGTTTCGTCAACACACCTGAATTGCACAACCATTCGAGCGTATCAAGCAGGTTGCTGCCAGCTTCATAGATAAGATCTCCACCGCGCGGCAAAACGAGCAAGCGGTCGGGACGATTTGGGTGAAAGATAATTTCGTCCCCATTCATCGTATCGGCTATGATGATAGACTCGAGCACTTGCTCCTTTGAGCTGATGGCGCGGCCTTTCTCCCAGAACCAATACTCGCTCCACCGTTGCCGGAATTGAGGCAGCTCGCGTACTATTCTGGCCGGTGGATAAACGCGTACAAAAGTGCCGCCCTGCACCCTTTCCCCAAACTTGGTGATATACTCCCGGTAACCAGCAGGAAAACTGCACCCTAATGCTGCTTCGGCTTCAGCCACCGCAGATTCATTGATGGGACGCACTTTACCTTTGATCACACGGATATCTTCCAGACACAGCCGCTTGGGTTTTGGACCGAAAAGTTTGCTTAATAGGCTCATGGGCGTCGGCTACGGAAGATACATCTGCGGTTCGGCGCGGCAAGGTGATAAGCCGGGCGGTGTCATCACGGGTGTGATTAAAAGCGGGTGAGTCAAGGATGGCCTCAAGTACGCGCCGGTCCAGCCCGGAGGGCGGCAGAGAATAGCCCACCATTAAAATGGTGGGCTATTTTCGGGAAGTCCCTGCCGGGACTCATAGTAACAGCCCCACTCGATTTTAATCATACCTAGTCATTCCTTCGGCTTTTTCCCCGGGGAACGAAATCGCTTCGGCCACTCGTCGAGAATCAACTCGATGAAACCTATGGTCAGATAGGTGATCACACCGGTGAAAAAAGCACTGTCCCAACTGGTTTCAAATGCAAATCGGGCGACCAGGACGGCGATGAGCGACACCACGATTTTGACGACGAAAATAACAGCCAAGAAGGCGCTGCCCACCAGCAGAAGGACGATCAAGGCACGCACTTGCTGCCAAAGCGTCGGGTTCTTGTCCGAAACCGAGCCTTTCGCATCTTCCACCTTTGCCGCAAAAGAGGGGTCAGCCTGCATCGCGCAGGGCATGCATAGACCACCCGTTCGCTTCGCGGTGGCGGGCTGGATCTCGGTGCCGCAAGTTTGGCATTTCTCCGGGTTCATGTCTTGGGGTTGATAGGAGTTTTTACCCCCGAAGCGGTTAGGCAGCCCATTACGAAAAGCGAGTTTTTTGATAATTTTGTGTGGATGTAGTGAGATAGAGTGAGATGTATTGCTAACGCAGGCGTAAGAAAACGGGCAAGCTGTTGCCAGTGATGATAACGGATAGCACAGAAAGTCAGAACTTTGGAAGACGAGAGGGAGGGAAGTGGAATGGGGCAGTTCCGTCTCCTATTATCCGCGGCTTTGAAGGGGGAAATAGCTGGTCGAGGACGACGACGAGAACGAGGACGTGGACGAAAGGGGACTTGCGAGGTGCTTCTTGCCGAGGTGGTGGTGGATTGGTGACATGGCCCCGGGGCGTCTACTTCTCCATGCTGACAACATCCATGAGTTTGCCTTTGAAAACTGTCTCCGGTAGGGTGGGCGTCAATCGCCCGATCACGCTTATGAAACGTCCTTTCATCGCCTTCTTTGTACTCCTTGCAGTCTGCGCTTCGTCGCTTGTTTCGGAAGCTGCTGCCCCGCTCGGTCCGCTCAATGTATTCATCCGTGGCGGCAAGAAAACCCACGGCCCCGGTGCGCACGAGCATGAGCGCTTCCTGGGGGATTGGACCAAGCTCCTCACCGAGCGCGGTATCCAAGTCAGTGGCGGCATGGAATTCCCCACCGAGGCCGAGTTGGATAAGACCGACCTGCTGGTGATGTACTCGCAAGAGGGCGGCGAGATCCCGGCGGACAAGCGCGCGGGGCTGGAGAAGTTCCTGAAGCGCGGAGGTGGCATCACGGTCATCCATACGGCGGTCGTGCCGAAGACGAAGGAAGGTGCGGATTATCTGAAGTCCATCATCGGTGGTACCTGGGTGCCGGGCACCACGAAGTGGCTGGAAGGCCCGATGTCCCTCTATTACGTGAACCGCACGCATCCGATCACGCAGGAAGTGGCGAACTACGACTTGAACGACGAGATCTATTACGACTTCGACCTGGACCGGGAAAACATCACGGTGCTGGCCGGTGCCTACACGCCCAACACCTCCAGCGCCCGCAAGAACGACCAGCGCGGCCTGCCGGGCAAGGGCAAGATCACGGTGTATGACATCCAGCCGCAGATGTGGACGTATGAGAAGGCCCTGGCCGGTGGGCAGCCGCATCGCGCGTTCGTCCATATCCCGGGTCATATGTATACGAATTTCAGCCAGCCGCATTTCCGCGCGGTGCTGTTGCGCGGCATGGCCTGGGCGGCGAAGCGCAGCAATGTGGATGAGTTCTGCACGAAGGAGGAGTTGGCCTCGCTGCGTTATCCGGCCGGTGGTCCGCAACGTCCGGACAAGGCGCTGGAGCAACTGGTCATCCATCCGGATTTCAAGGTGAAGCTGGCGGCGGCCGAACCGCTCATCAACAAGGTGATGAATGTGGACTGGGATCCGCAGGGCCGCATGTGGGTGGCCGAAACGCCGGAGTATCCAGATGGCCGGTTCGCCAATTCGCCGGAGGACCTGGTGCAGCGTTGGGTCGAGGGCAAGTATGACGCGAACACAGGCCGTTATGAGCGCAAGGCGCATGACAAGATCTCGATCCTCAGTGATACCAATGGCGACGGGGTGATGGACAAGAAGGAGATCTTCTACGAGGGCCTCGAGCTGGTGACGAGCTTCGTGTTCCACAAGGACGGCGTGATCGTGGCGCAAGCACCGGACATCCTCTGGTTGCGCGATACCAACGGCGACGGCAAGGCGGACAAGGTGGAGACACTCTACACGGGCCTGGGCACACGCGACACGCACGCGGTGCTGAACAACATCCGCTGGGGTTTCGACGGCTGGATCTACGGCACGCATGGTTACAGCGCGAGCCAGAAGGTGACGAACGGCGATGGCTCGAAGAACTTCGGCACGATCGGTTCCGGCGTGATCCGCTTCAAGCCGGACGGCTCGGCGATCGAGATGTATTCTTCCAAGGGCGGCAACACATGGGGGCTGCAAGTGGCCTGGGACAACGAAGTGTTCTACACCCAGCCGACGAGCGGTGACCTGCTGATGAACGTGGTGCTGCCGGAAGCGAGCCTCTCCAAGGGTCGCATGCCGGGCGTGAACAGCTTCAATGTGGTGCGCAAGACGCATTCGACGCATCCACTGATCCCGTATGACCAGCTTCCGTATGTGCAGATCGATTTCGTGGGCCAGTTCACGGCGGCGGCCGGTTGCGTGATCTATGACGGCGGCTCCTGGCCCGCCAGCTACAATTACAACTACTTCACCACGGAACCGACGATCAACATCGTGCACCATGAGACGGTGAGCCCGAGCGGCGTAAGCTTCACGGCCGCACGCGTGCCGGATCGCGAGAACGTGGAATTCATCGCGGGCAAGGATTACTGGTTCCGCCCGATCGAAGTGCGCACGGGTCCCGATGGCGCGGTGTATCTTGTGGACTTCTACAATCAGGCGGCGATCCACAATGACACGCGCGGTCCGAAGCATGGCCCGCGCAATGCCGCCATCCGCCCGGATCGCGACCATTACTACGGCCGTATCTGGCGCATCGATCACAAGGACGCGAAGAAGCTGACGGTGCCGAAGCTGAGCGCGAAGGACATCGACGGGCTCATCGCCGCGTTGCGTCATCCGAACGATCATGTGCGTATGAACGCGCTGCGGCTCCTGGTGGAGACGGAGGATCCCAAGCTCGCGGGCAAGCTCACACCATTGATGGAGGCGAAGGAAAGTGCCGCCACGCGCGTGGCCGCCTTGTGGGCGCTGCACCGCATCGGCGGACTGAGCGAAGCGACGCTGGTCGCCGCGGTGAAGTCGGATTCGCTGCCGGTGAAGAAAAACGGCTTAAAGGTCGCGCAATTGCCGCCGACCTCGCAGCGCGGCCCGGAAATACAACTGCATCAGGCGCTGAACCAGATGTTGCTGGATGCGAATCCGCAGGTACAGCTCCAGGCGCTGCTGGCGATAGGCAGTTTCGAGGTGGATGACGATGTGGCCGCCGCGCTGGTCGCGGTGTATCCGCGCCTGACGGATGGCCATCTGCAATCCGCCGCGCTCGGGGTGGCGAACAGCGCGCCGCGCAAGATGATCGAGACGGCACTGGCCTCGGCGAATCCCGCCCCACTGCGCTCGCTGGTGATGTCCCTCACGCAGAAGCTCGCGGAGAAGCAGGATGCGATTGATGCGGCGAATCTGGTCATCGCCATGGCGGCCAAGCCGCCCACGGCAGACCCGTTGAAGCAGGCGGTCCTGGAAGGTCTGGTGAAGGGTTTGAGTGTGAACACCCGTCCGGATTTCTCCCCGGCCCTGCAAGCCGCGATGGTGAAATTGCTGAAATCGGCGAACGACGAGCTGGCCATCGCCGCGCTGCCGCTGACGATCCGCTGGGATACCGGCCGTAAACTGGACGATACGGTGAACCCGCTCCTGCAGGAGATGATCGCCTCTCTGGGCAAGGCGGATAAGAGCGATGATGAACGCCTGAATACCGCGAAAGCCCTCCTGGCGGTACGCCATGTGAATGAGGGTATCGTCACGGGCGTCAGCGCCGTGCTGGGCAGTCAGGCCTCGGAGAACTTGCAACGCGGCATCCTCGAAGCCTTCGGCGATCTGCAAGGCGCGAAGATCGGCAAGTTGCTCGTGGAGATTTACCCGAAGTTGAACGCCGGTCTGCAAAGCGTGGCCTTCACCCAGATCACGAAGCGCGGTCCTTGGGCAGAATCCTTCCTGGACGCCATGAAAGAGAAGAAGGTGGATCTGGCGAGCATCAGCCCGGCGAACATCCATCGCCTGCGCACGCATGCGAACCGGGAAGTCTCGCAGAAGGCGAACACCGTGCTGGACGAATTGCGCGGACCGGAGGCGAAGGAGAAGGACGCGATCATCGCGAAGCTGACACCGGCCGTGGAGAAGCCCGGCAATGTGGCGAAGGGCAAGGAATTGTTCATGGCGAATTGCGCGAACTGCCACAAGCTCGGCGATGACGGCAAGGACGTGGGCCCGGTGCTGACAGGCATGGGCGCACATGGTCCGGGTGAGTTGCTCGTGCATATCATCGATCCGAACCGCGCGCTGGAGCACAACTACGCGGCGATCAACTTCGAGACGAAGGACGGCGAGAGCTACGATGGCATCATCGCGCAGGAGAACAACCAGTCCGTGATCATCAAGAACGCGGCGGGCGAGATGGAAATCAAGAAGAGCAACATCAAGAGCCGTCGTAACACGGGCATGTCGCTCATGCCGAACGGATTCGAGGCACTCGGTGAGGAAGCTCTGCGCGACCTGCTCGCCTTCATGTGCGCAGGCGATCAGAAGTTCCGCTTCATCGACTTGAGCAAGGCTTACACGGCGGATTCGCGGCGCGGCCTTTACATCAAGGAAGAGAACGTCAATGACACGTTGAAGTTCACGAAGTTCGGTCAGGTGAAGGTGGAGGGCGTGCCCTTCTACATCGCAGACCCGGCGAAGTATGGCCGCAATCTGCTCGTGCTCAAAGGTGGCGGGCAGAACACTTACTCCTTCACCATGCCGCAGAAGGTGGAAGCGAGGATGGGCTTCGCGGCCACGAAGCTGCACTTCCTCGGCGGTGTTGCCGGTTGGGGTCATCCTTACACGCCCGGTGCTCCGGCATTGAAAGTCACCGTGATCTATGCCGATGGCCAGAAGGAAGAGCTGACGATGAAGAACGGCGAAGAGTTCGCCGACTTCATCCGCGTGGTGGAAGTGCCCGGCTCCAAGTTGACGCAGGGCCTGGTGAAAGAGAACCAGTTGCGCTGGTACACCAAGCCGCTCAAGCGGAGCACCGCAGTCATCGAGAAGCTGGTGATTGAAAGCTACGCGAATGGACTGGCGCCGACCACGGTGGCCATCACGGCGGAATTGCCCGGTGCCGGTGGACACTCCTCTGCGGAACCCGTGAAGGTGGCCTCCAACGCGCCCGTGGCACCAGCCAAGTCCTTCACCTGGGGCAAGGGCACGAAGGTGCTGCTGGTAGGCGGTGGCAGCTCGCATGACTACACGCGCTTCTTCAACTTCGCCGACATGGCCACGTTGAAAGCCGCCGGCATGACGGTGAATTACACCGAGGATTCGGCGGTCACCGCGCGTGAACTCGCGAATGTGGATGTCGCCGTGTTCAGCGTGAACAGCAAGGGCTTCGATACCCCGGAGTTGCGCGAGGCGCTCTTCAAGTTCGTGGCGCAGGGCAAGGGCCTCGTGCTCCTGCATCCGGGCGTCTGGTATAACTGGAAGGAATGGCCGGAGTATAACAAGGTCATCGCCGGTGGTGGTTCACGCGGTCACGACAAGCTCGGCGAGTTCGAAGTGAAGGTGACGAATGCAAAGCATCCCATCATGAAGGGTGTGCCCGCGAGCTTCACCATCACGGACGAGCTGTACTACTTCAAACCGGATGAGTCGGGCACGCCGATCGAGGTGCTCGCCACGGCGGATTCCAAGATCAAGAACGAGACCTTCCCGCAGGTCTTCGTGATCAAACATCCGCAGACCCGGATCGCGGCCATCACGTTGGGCCACGATGCCCGCGCGCATGATCTGCAGGCTTACAAGACGCTTTTGATCAACGCGATCAACTGGACGAACAAGAAGTAAGGTTATTTGCAAAACGCCCGATGTTTGCAGGATTTGCAATGCAAGCATCGGGTTTTTTCATGCCTGCGTTTTTGCAAGTCCTTGGTGATGAGGGATGAGGCGGGAAACCCCGGCGTGGCATGCCCCCTGCACTTCAATAGGGCATGAATGCTAAACTATTATGTCTGACGCTCGTGACAGCAGCGGTGGTGGCGGGGATTTCCTGGTCCCCGCTTAGTGCGAATGAACCGCCGCCAGATGCAACCGCCTTCCAATTGATGAAGGAAGGTAACAAATACGTCGGCGAACAGTCGAAAGACAAGGTCGTCCAAGTACGCGCCGAGAAATCAATCGGCACTACGGTACCGAACATCTGGTACGTAGTGTACTATGATCATACCGCCACCCTGAAATCGGTGGAGGTGAAGTTCGCCGCTGGCAAGATGGTATCCGTGGAACGCCCGTTGCGTCTCCTGGAACCGATCTTTGGCGGTTCAGAACCGCTGAACCCAGCCAAGCTCAAAGTGGATTCGGATGAAGCCATCCGGACCGCGTTGAAAGAGCCGCTGTTGGCGAAACTGAAAGTCGTGGCCACTGCGCCTAAGCTGGAAGACAGCGAGATGGGACCGGTCTGGCGGGTGCGCCTCTGGGCACTCAAGCTGAATGACCCATCGACGGATGTGAATATCGGTGAAGTGGTCATCTCCCCGGACACGGGTGAGGTCATGAAGCGTGACCTGCACATCGCCCGGGTGGATTAATACCACGCATAATTCCCCAGCGCATTCCTCCTGCGCGGCGGCGTTCCGACTGGAACGCCGCTTCTTTTATTTCTGGATCCGGTACAGATGCGTCTTGCTGCGGAGGATGAGCGCATCATCCACCACGGCGGGCGAGGCCATGAAGCCATCGCCGAGGGTGCTCTTGGCGAGCACTTCATATTTGCGGCCCGGTTTCAACACCGTGATCTCGCCCGTGTGGCTGAAGAGGTAGATACGGCCATCCACATAAAGCGGTGAGGCCGAGTAGGCACCGCCCACGCGCTCGGACCAGATCTCTTCACCGTTCATCGCATCGAGACAAGTCATGATGCCGTTGTCAGATACCATGAACAGTTCTTTGCCGATGAGCAGCGGCGTGGGTTTGTTCGGCACGCCCTTCAGGTGTTTCCACGCCACGTGCGTATCGGTGACATCGCCTTTGCCGCCGGGTTTGATAGCCCAGAGCTGCGCCTTGTTGAAACCAGTGGAGACATAGAGGAGCCCATTCGCATAGACGGGCGGCTGCACATTTGAGAAGCCCGGGATATCCACCCACCAGAGTTCCTTGCCAGTGAGCGGATCGTAGGTGCTCAGGCGAAATCCGCCGGGGCTTACTAGCTGGTCCTTGCCGTTCACGGTGATGATGGTGGGCGTGGCGTAAGCCTTGCGCATCTGCGGATTGGATTTGCTCATGTCATTAGAGCGATCCGTCTTCCACACCTGCTTGCCGGTATCTTTGTCCAGCGCCACCACGTAACGGAACTCCGTGCCGTCGCAATTCAGGATGAACAGATTCTTATACAAGATGGGCGAGCTGCCGGGACCATTGCCGCCGTGATCATGCGGCAACACAGTGTTCTTCCAGAGCACCTTGCCGGACTTCGTATCCACACACGCGGCACCATACATGCCGAAAGCGAAATAAGCGCGGCCCGCCTCCAGGATCGGCGTGGGCGAGGCATGACTGTTCAGCGCATGGATGGGTGCCGGGGCCGGGATGTTAAAGAGTTCAATGTTGTGCAGCAGCTTGCCGGTCTCCCGCTCCACACAGACCGCGCGGAGGGATTTGCCTTCATCTTGCGCGGTGGCCATCCAGATCTGCTGATCCAACACCACGGGTGAGGACCAGCCTTCACCGGGGATCGCCACCTTCCAGCGGACATCTTTGCCTTCGGCAAACTCCGTGGGGATGTTCTTGCCCTGCGCATGACCGGGCTCGTTCGGGCCGAGGAAGCTGGGCCAGTTCGCATCGGCTTGGGCACTGCTGGTGAGCAGCGCGGCCGTCAAGAATCCAGTGAGGAGTCGCATAGTCATGAGATTTGAAGCGACTTTCTGCCGGTAAATTCAAAGAGATTCAACCCTATACGGATTTCATGCGCCTATTTCAGCCGTAGCGGTACGGCTTGCTCAGGCTGAAGGTCGCGGGCAGGTGCCGCACTTCATCCACTTTGCCATCTTTCAGCAAGACCTCCACGATATCGAAGCGGATGTTCACGGGCGGATTTTTCAACAGCTTGAGGTAGGCGAGCGCAGTTTGGGAAAGCAGTTTGCGTTTGCGCGCATTCACGGCGGCAGCGGGACGAGTCCATTCCTCGGAAGAGCGGGTTTTGACCTCGACGAAGACCAGTATCTCGCCATCGCGGAAAACGAGATCGATCTCGCCGTGCTTGGAACGGAAATTGGCGGTGAGAAATTTCAGCCCGGCCTTTTGCAGATGACGCTTCGCCGCCTGTTCACCCAGCTGACCACGACGCAGATGCTCCGGTCCCGTTTTCGCAGAACCCAGTGCCTCCTTGATGCGCTGCCACCAGCTCATGTGGGTGGATGTTCGCCCAATCCGGTTCCTAAAACAACTCTCCCTGTTCCTGTTTCAACGGCGCAAAACTGCGGCGGTGGATAGGACAGGCTCCCTGTTCGGCGATGGCCGCAAGATGCTGCTTGGTCCCATAGCCTTTATGCACGGCGAAACCGTAGCCGGGAAACTCGGCATCGTAAGCATGCATCATCCGGTCACGCGTGACCTTCGCCAGGATGCTCGCCGCTGCGATGGAGAAACTGAGCGAATCACCCTTCACGATGGGCGTCTGCGGCCAGCGCAACGAAGGGACCTTCAAGCCGTCCACCAACGCATGTTGCACCTGGCAAGGCAGCTTCGCCAGCGCTTCGTTCATGGCCAGATGCGTGGCTTGCAGGATGTTCAGGCGGTCGATGGTCGGCGCATCCACGATGGCGATGGCGTGGGAAACTTCGGTGGTGGCCATCAGCAAATCGAAGAAGCGTTCGCGCTGCTTTTCGGAGAGCTGCTTGGAATCATTCAGGCCGGCGAGGTCACCGGATAGGCCGCCTTGGATATACTCTACGGGAAAGCAAACGGCCGCAGCGACCACCGGACCGGCGAGTGGGCCACGACCGGCCTCATCCACACCTGCCAAGCGGCTCAGGCCACGGCTTAGCAGCTCACGCTCGTAAGTGAAGCGATCCGCTGTTGGTGATGGAGGTGATTTGCGTGCCACAGTATCTGAAGCGAAAGCATGCCCGAGCTGTGGGTGGGGAAAACAAAAAAGCGAGGCCGAAGCCTCGCTTTTTGAAAGGATATGGAGAGATGCCTTAGGCGGCCGGAGCCACGACCTTGCGGGCCTTCTCTTTGACGGCGGTGGCCTTCTTGCCCAAGCGACCACGGAGGTAGGTCAGCTTGGCGCGGCGCACCTGGCCTTGACGCTCGACTTCAACCTTGTCCACGCGCGGGGAGTGCAACGGGAAGATACGCTCCACACCCTCACCGTAGCTGATACGGCGGACGGTGAAGGTCTCGTTCAGACCGTGACCGCGCTTGCCGATCACGATACCCGCGAACACCTGGATACGCTCTTTGTCGCCCTCGATGACCTTCGTGTGCACACGAACGGTATCGCCGACGTTAAAATCCAGTGCTTCTTTGCGATATTGCTTCGCTTCGATCTTATCAAACAACGCTTGGCTCATAGGTCTTCTGTCTTTGGCGGGAGCTTTTCGCTCTCGCCGATATTCTTCAATAAATCCGGCCGTTTCTGGGCCGTTCTCAGTCGCGCCTGCTCTGCTCGCCATTTGGCGATTTCAGCATGATTACCGGACATCAACACATCCGGCACCCGCATGCCCCGGAATTCCGCTGGTCGCGTATAATGCGGACATTCCAGCAAGCCGTGGCTGAAAGATTCTTCCTGGGCGCTGCCTTCGTCACCGAGGGCACCGGGCAAAAGGCGCGTCACCGTGTCGATGATCACCATCGCCGGCAGCGCGCCGTTGGTCAGCACGTAATCACCGATGGAGAGTTCATCATCCGCCAGTGTCGCGCGCACCCGTTCGTCAAATCCTTCATAACTGCCGCAGATGAACAATACATGTTCCTCTTGCGCCAGCTCGTTGGCGATTTCCTGCGAGAACTTCCGTCCTGCCGGAGTGAGCAACACCACTTTGGTCTGCTCCGTCGCCAAACTTTCCACTGCTTCAAAGATCGGTTCGGGTTTCAACAACATCCCCGGTCCACCTCCGAACGGTTTGTCATCCACCGTCCGGTGCCGGTCATGCGTATAATCCCGCAAATTGTGAATCCCCAGCTCGAGGATTCCTGCTGTCCGCGCCCGACCTACGATGCTTTCATCGAGCGGCCCCGCGAACATCGCGGGGAACAGTGTGAGCACGTCTATTTTCATGCCCTGCCGGACCTTCGCCCCTTGCGGAGCCGACGGCCTGTCATTCCGGCCGGTTGTCTTCCACTATCTCCACCGAGCAACGCAGACCCTTCTTCGCGCTGCCCACCTGTAACAGTGCCCGGATGGCCTGTATGGTGGAGCCCTGCTTGCCGATCACTTTACCCACGTCGGCCTGATTCAGGCGCAGTTCGTAAACCGTTACCCCGTTCTGCTCGACGGGGGTCACCGAAACTTCGTCCGGCTGGTCCACGAGCCCCTTCACCAGATATTCGAGAAAGGCTTGCATGCCTTCACGAAGTCGGGTTAGGCCGCGGCGGCGGCGGAGCGACGGGCCTTGCGGAGGAAGCTTGCCACTGTGTCAGACGGCTGCGCGCCGTTCTTGATCCAGTAGTCAGCCCGATCCAGCTTGACCGTAACGTTGTTGTCTTTTTGCGTCGGATTGTAGGTCCCGATCTCTTCCAGGAACTTACCGTCACGCGGGCTGCGTTGATCAGCCACGACTACGCGATAGACCGGATGGTTCTTCGCACCGATACGCTTTAAGCGAATTGTAACTGCCATAATCTGCTCTATTTTGGGCCGTTTTGGACAATAAACATCGTCCAGTCCAAACAAGACCCTTTCAAAAAGGAGCGTGAGAGTATGCGTCGCCCCGGCCCGATGCAAGCCCTTATTTTACCTCTTTTGAAGCCTTATGGGACCACCAGCGTACCGGGGCCTGAAGTGTCCGCCATTGCTCCAAGTCTGTCTTAAGGACCCGGCCCGGCCCTTTCAGGAAGGACCCGGCTACCAGTTCCGGCTGCCCGTTGCCGTCCAGATCCCCGGCATCCATCACAAACCAGCG
>CAZRGY010000053.1:12366-13621 GCA_964599715.1 uncultured Verrucomicrobiota bacterium
CCGAAATCGCCGTTATCCCCATTGGAAACCAGCAGGTCCAGCCGGCCATCGCCATTGAAATCGACCAGTTGGAACGACGTGATGCCCCATGAAGGGGGCCATTGCACCAGCGGCACCGTCTCAAATCCTTTACCCGTGTTGCGCAGCCAGTAGATACCCTCCCATGCTTGGGCCATCAGCACCACCAAGTCGCGTCGCCCGTCGCCATCCAGATCCACGGCTTCCGAGGCGATGGCTCCCGGCCGGTCGATCAACACATGCTCCTCGTATTTGTCGCCGCCCAAGTTCTCAAACCAGGAAAAGCGGCCCAAGATATTCCCATAGGAGCAGACCACCAGATCTTCGCGCCCATCCTCATTCACATCGGTCACGATTGTATGGACCGGCCGGTGTAATTTATCCAAGAGCACACGGGTCCGGGCTCCAGCCGCACCGGGCTTGCCGATGAAAAGAATCTCTCCTTCCGGCTCATCCGAGGGATAAAGCCGGCCGATCATCGTGATATAGATGCCGTTCGCGGTCGGGTTCAGATGCACCGCCGGTTTCTCCAGTCCGGTGGCGGCGAGCTGCTTGCCTTGGGCATCCAGCACGAACAGCGCGTTGGCCTTCGCATCGGCGACATAGACAAGTTTCTCGGCGGAGTCGATCTTCACGGCGGTGATGACCGCCTCAGCATCTTTGAACACCGGGCTGCGGTTACTCTGGAAATCCGTTCGCGTGTCTGGCGTAGAACGCTCGGGTATCGGCAAGCGGCTGGGTGCGTTTGCGAGGTAATACCGGACCACCGCCATCCAATCATCTTCGCCGATCAAGGGAGTTTCGGGATATGGCCGCTGCGCTTGCACGAGTTTCCCGCCGGGCAGGCGTTCATAGTTGATGGATTCAAAGCCCATCAGCTGATGCATCTTGGGTAAGATCTCCAAGCCCCAGGCGGCTTGGTCCAACAGCTCGGGCGGCGGGAAGACATGACAGGTGGCGCACGCTACTTTGGCTACGCTGGCACCGTGGGCCAGTTCGGCGGCGGAGCTTTCAGCCGCTTGCAAGGATGCCGCGTGATACCATAGGCTCAAAAATGCGATGATCCGAACAACAGTTCGGCCGCATGCTTTTATGGTCATGGTCGTACGCACGAGGCGCTTATTCTCTCTGGAAGCCGTCGCTTGCTCAACCGGATTTTCCTTATCTCCAACTGGCTAAAAGAAAAGCCCGCGAGTTTATTGCTCGCGGGCATAGATTGGTTAAAGAGCTAAAGCGA
>CAZRGY010000054.1:0-8524 GCA_964599715.1 uncultured Verrucomicrobiota bacterium
CGCGGCACGTCACGACGCCAGTGGTCGTGAGAGATATCGTGATGGTCTCTTCCCATGCGCATGGTGTTTTTGGCATCCGTATCAGTAAAGAGGGCAAAGGATTTAAAGCTGAGCAAACCTGGCTGAATAAAGATGCTACCATCAATTTTGCCTGTCCTGTGACTGTGGGGGAATACCTCTATGGACTTGGGCCGACGAAAAATATCGTCTGCCTCAATACCAAAAGTGGAGAGATCACGTGGTCGAAAGATGGTTTGATCAATAGTGCTGCCAGCAAAGCTTACGCCGGTATGCTGGTAGTCGGAAAGGATATCGTCATGCTCACGGATACCGGGGCTCTGATCCAGTTTGCGGCTGATCCCAAGGAGTATCGCGAAATCTCGCGCACGCAGGTCTGTGGTAACAACTGGACCAATCCCGCACTGGCGGATGGCGTGCTCTATGTGCGTGATAACAAGTTTCTCAGCGCTGTATCCCTCAAATAAGCAGTCCCGATGACGCTGCCCACCATCGTTGATATACGCGAGGCAGCGGCGCGCATCAAACCGTGGTTGCACCGGACGCCGGTTCTGACCAGTAGCTCATTGAATGAGCTGGCCGGGGCGCAACTGTGGTTCAAATGTGAGAACCTCCAGAAAACGGGTGCCTTCAAAGCACGAGGAGCAACCAATGCGGTATTTCAGTTGGATGAAGCGCAAGCAAAGCGAGGAGTTGCCACACATTCTTCAGGTAATCATGGAGCCGCATTGTCTCTCGCGGCGAGATGGCGTGGCATTCCGAACCATGTAGTCATGCCGGAAAAGTCCTCGGCGGCGAAGTTGCGCGCCGTGGCCGCATATGGCGGCAAGATTGTTACCTGCGCTCCTACGGTGGCCAGCCGCGAGGAGATTCTGGCTAGGGTGTTGCTGGAAACCGGTGCGGTCTACATTCCGCCCTATAATCATCCGCACATCATCGCCGGGCAGGGGACTGCAGCGTTGGAGTTACTGGAAGAGGTGCCAGAGTTGGATGTTGTCATGGCCCCAGTTGGTGGAGGCGGATTGCTCAGTGGCACAGCTGTGACAGTGGGTGCGTTGCGTCCTGAGATGAAAACATGGGGCGCGGAACCGCTAATGGCGAGTGATGCGTTCCAGTCTCTACAGAGCGGTCAGATAATGCCGGTGCAAAGCACCACCACGATTGCTGATGGGCTGCGCACGTCCTTGGGAGAACTCACTTTTGCATTGATTCAAAAGCATGTCGCCAAAATCCTTACGGTCAGTGAGGAAGATATCGTCCGGACTATGCGGTTGTTCTGGGAGCGTATGAAGCTGGTAGTGGAGCCTTCGGGAGCGGTGCCGCTGGCTGCGGTGCTGGCTCACAAGGAGGAACTGGCCGGGAAACGGGTGGGGCTGATTGTGTCCGGTGGCAATGTAGACTTGGATCGGTTGCCTTGGATCGCCTGATCGCGAAGGCTATTTCCAATGGCGATCACGCAAGGGGGGGAAATCGCGCCGCCAGTTTTCCACCGTATCCAGATTGATTTCAGTAGTGATCACATGCTCGTCACTGCTGGCATCAGAAATGATGATGCCGTGCGGATCCACGACAACGCTGCGTCCGGAATAAAAGAAATCCGGGTCTTTGCCGCAACGGTTCACACCCACGACATAAGCCAGATTTTCGATGGCCCGAGCCTGCAAGAGGGTGAGCCAGTGCTGGTCGCGTTTCACGGGCCAGTTGGCGATCACCGCGAAGAGGTTTGCCCCTTTATCGACCGCACTCCGAAATATCTCCGGGAAACGCAGGTCATAACAGACGAATGGGGCCACGGTGAAGCCGTTCAAACCAAAGGTTATAATCTCCGTGCCGGACTGATGAACTTCCGTCTCGCCTCCCATGCTGAAGGGATGAATCTTGCCGTAACGCGCGACCAGTTTGCCGTCAGGACCGAAGGTGATGGATTCATTGCGACCTTGTCGTTCGTTTACGCGGGAAACGATACCAGCCAGAACCGTGCACTTGGTTTTTAGGGCCAAGGCGGAAAGGAATGTCTCATCTTCCAAGGACGGCCCTTGGGCAGTCGCCGCCAAGTTCGTGCTGAAGCCGGTGGAGAAAGTTTCAGGTAGAACTATGAGAGATCCGGGGACGGGTGCGGCTTCGAGGACGAGTTTGCTGGCGCGCTCGTAAGTAGCCGGTTTGTTTTCCCAAACCGTATTCAATTGAACGGAGTAAACTTTCATCCGTTTACTTTAGCTCATGGTCGGCGGGTTTTACACCCTTCTTGCCGCCGTTGAAGCCGTAGAAAGTCGGATGGTATTCACCCACGTAAGTGACGTCTGCTTTGGCCGGGATCTTTTTTTCCATACCCACGGCCCAATAGGTGGCATTGACGAGCAGCCGACGCAATCCCTCGCTCTGGAGATCGGTTGCGGCCCCCATGGTAGTGGTGAGAATCTTATTGGTTTTACCGGCTTCATTCTTGTGGTTTCGCGTCCAGACGATGGGTTGAAGCGGGTTGTTTTTTTCGAATTTGTCGGTCGGCTTTTGCTTGCCTTCCACGGGGGGATCGGTTGGTTTCATGCCGGCCAAAACTTGACCGCGCACCAAAATGTCTGCATCAGCTGGAGGATTGGCGGTATAGACATCCGAATCGCCAAAGATATCCGTCACGCCTTTTAGGATGGGGTTATCCTTGGCAGATGGCTCGATGATGCCGCGAGTGGCTTCACGCTTATGAGCACCGTGATGGGCCACCCAAGTCTCCCCGAGCACTTGCTTGCCGAAGCCGCCTTTCCATGTTCTGCTGTTATAAGCATAATGCTTGTAGATGCTTTGGCTGTCCTTGCCGTAATTGAAGGCATGGGTGCTGGTGCGTAAGGCGATGATCGGTTTGCCGCTTTCATAATAATCCACGAAATACTTCATCTGATCATCCGGCAATTCCCGGAAGCGCCAAAGCATGATGACCAAGTCAGCCGTCTTCAGGTTTTCGAGGCCGGGGATGTTACGTTGGGCATTGGGATCGATCTCGCCCGCCGGATTGAGGGAGAACAGGACGGTGCATTTGAAACCGTGGCGCACAGCAAGGATTTTGGCCAGCATGGGCAGACCTTCTTCCGAGCGGTACTCTTCATCGCCGGAGAGAAACACGATGTGCTTGCCTTTGCCCGGGCCTTTTTGTCCTTCGTAAACGACCCAATCACTGGCGGTGGCTGAAGTCGCAATCAGCCCCAAAAACAGGGCCAGCCAAAGTGTGCGGAGACATTTCATGATAGTAGGGCTTTCGTGTGGGGAAATGATTACGGATTTGCGGACGAGGTGACAACTCTCAAAGAAGATGGTTTTTGCAGCCGCTTAGGCTTGAGTGGAGCGGCGGGATACCCTAGGGAAGGTGCATGTTACTTGAGCAACGCGCCACTGAACCAGAGAATCTGGATCTGCCGGGGCGTACGCTTGAGATTGTCAGGGAAGATTACCAGCAACTGGCTAGGGTCAATCGCATCTTCCGTTTCGCTGAACCGTTTCAAAGATTGATACCGGCTACCTTGGGCGCGGCCCAATGCGAATCGATGAGCTTGCTGGATCTGGGGGCGGGTGATTGCTCGATGGGGCAGACATTGGAGCAATGGGCCCGGCAGAAAAAATGGCAATGGGACGTTACCCACTTGGATATCAGCCCGCTAGCCTTGAGCCTGCATGACAGTCCTCGGCGGGTGGTCGGATCTGCATTGGCATTGCCATTTCGCGATAACAGTTTCGATGTCGTGATCGCGGCGCAGATGACACATCACTTGGATGTGCCGGATGGGGTGGTAAGTCACTTTCGGGAAGCTTATCGCGTGGCCAAAAAGATGGTTATCATCTACGACCTGCACCGCACTTTGCCCTTGTACTTTTTGGTTTGGGGTACGCTCATCTGCTTGCAGGTACCCAAGGATTTCCGAGATGATGGCTTGTTGTCCGTAAAGAAAGGGTGGCGTCCGCCGGAGTGGCTGGAGATGGCCAAGCAAGCGGGGATTGCAGAGCCTAAAGTGCACGTGGACCGGGTGGCGCGAGTGGTCTTACAGGCGGTCAAGCCTGGGATGGTTTGAAGAGCTTGGCTTGTTCGTGGGCAGTCTGCTGGGTTTGCTTGACGGAGCGCAACCAGCGGAACCAGCGCAGGGAATCCCGGACGGGATGGATCTTGCTCTGTTCTTCCTTGTAAATCGTGGCGATGGGCACGAAGGCGATACGGCGTTTGGCCAAAGCCATCTGCACGAGCGTTTCCGATTCGATCTCAAATCCGGTGGTACTTAGGTTCACCCCCGACAGAGCTGAGAGCCTGATCAGGCGAAAGCCGCATTGGGTATCCGGCAATGATTCCCCGACAAGGTCAGAGATACGGTAACTTAGATAACGATTTGTCCATCGGCGGACGAACGGCATGTTATCGCACTGTGCCATACGATTCCCGACGACGAGGTCCATGGCGTCCTGTTCCGCGCGGTTTAGGAAGGCAGGGATATCTGCCGGGCTGTGCTGCCCATCGCCATCCATCACCAAAGCCCACGAGAATCCCAATCGCAGAGCGCGGTCCAGTCCTTGGCGCAAGGCGGCTCCTTTGCCCCGGTTCATCGGAAGGGGCAGGACGTTTGCATTGTGCTTCCGGGCGATTTGCAACGTGTTATCCGTGGACCCATCATCCACGACGAGAACATTAGGGAGATGCCGGACCAGCTGTGGCAGCAAAGCGGCTAAACCGTGCTCCTCATTGAAGCACGGTAAGATCACCAGACACTGTTGCGGCCAGTCCATAGCTTTGAAACTAACCTAATCCCGATGTCCTGAACAGGCAAAGGATGGGTAGGGTAAAATGGCCTGATGGTTGTAAATTAAGCCTTTGCGGCTGGCATGGTTAAGGCTTAACTCTCAGCCAGATGGATTTGTCATTCCTACCAACTGCAGAGATGCTATCTGCCCGCGGGGGCGAGCAAGCACAATGGATGGAGCGGGCGATGGCGGTGCGTGAGCAACGCTTCGGTAAACGCGCCTTTGTGCGGGCGGTGGTGGAGGTCTCCAATTTCTGCCGGGAGAATTGCGAATACTGCGGGATGCGTCGGGACAACAAGGCGTTGAGCAGGTTCCGTGGCAAAGCTGAGCAATTGGCCGAGTTGATCGTCGAGCATCGTCCCCCAAGTGTCACCGACCTGAATATCCAAACCGGGGAAGATCCTTTGGCGGTGCGGGAAGTGGTGCTGCCGTTATTGAAGATTTTGCAACGCGAGACGAATCTGGGCTTGAGCGTCTGCTTGGGGACTTTGAATCCAGAACTTTATTCTGCCCTACAAGATGCCGGGGCGAGTATCTACATCATCAAGTTTGAGATCGCGAACCAGGCGACCTATGCCCTGCGCCATGCGCCTGGCACGTTTGATGAGCGCATCGAAAACATTCGGCATCTGGCTGAGAAGGGGTGGAATGTGAGCTCGGGTTTCATCTCGGGACTGCCCGGGCAGAGCATCGAGGATGTCTTGGAGAACCTCAGTCTGGCTAAGGCGCTGCCTTTGGCTGGGTGCAGTGTGAGTCCGTTTATTCCAGGTGAAGCCACACCGCTTTCCTGCGAGACAACGGCTGATGTGGAACTGGTCTTGAACAGCATGGTGGCGATGCGCCTGATGCGGCCGGATTGGGTGATCCCGGTGGTCAGTGCGATGAACTTGGCTGACCCAGTGGAGGGATATCGACGCGGTTGGCGCACGGGAGCCAATCTGGCGACGATCAATATGACGCCCTCCGAGGTGCGTGGTGACTACCTGCTATACAAGCGGACACGCTTCATCATGACGGAGGAACGCATCTTGAAAGCTCTTGAACAGGAGAAGTTGCAACCTTCGGAGCAGGGGCTGGCTGAACATTACCGGACCCAACGGGAACTGGCGGTGGTGTGATTTACAAGACCGTCGTGTGAGCGACGGCTTCCTTCGGAGTACCGGGAGTCAGTGCAGTTTTTTCTTTCTTCTGAGCGGCTGACTTTGGAACGGAAAACCAAGTCCGCCAGCCTTCGGTCAGCTCCAGCCATGCCCAGTAAATCAATGCTTTCAGGATGAACCTGAGCGAGCTGAGCTCAAAGGTGTATCCGGGGAACATATAGCGCTTCTGCACGTTCTTCTTACCCGCCACTTTGCGTTCCATCCGGGACTTCGCCATGTGTGCGAAGCGCCGATTGTAGGTCCGCATTAGATGATAGAACGGAGTTGAGGGCGGGGTGGCGTAGTAGGGTTCCAGCAGCGCGATGTCACCTCGGCGGAACGGCTGGGAGGCAACGCCATGATAATAAAGCCCCAAGTCCAGGAGGAAGGCTGTCTGTAGAAGATCGTACTCGCCCAAGTAATAATACTTGTCGCGATAGATGGCCTCAAACCAACGATGATAGCTGCGATTGTAATCGCGGTTCATCCGTTCGATCAAAGGTGCGGTCGCTTCACCTCTCTTAGAGGCCAGTATCAGATTGGTGGCCGAGGTCACACTGAACGTGAGCCAATCCAGGCCGGGGCTGTAGAATGGGTCCAGAAAGCCGGCGGCATCACTGACCAAGGTAAAGCCATCGCCGGCGAAGGTGGTGCTGTAGTAAGCGAGGTTTCGGCGGGTGTGGACATCGCCTTCCACACAGACCGCATCGCGCATCATCTCGGCGCCGACCGGGTGCTGGAGGAGAAAGCTTTTCAACTTCTCGCTTGGACGTCCACCCTCAGGCAAATCCATGATGCGCTGGTCGTAGACCATGCCGATGCTGACATCGCCACCCTTCAAGGGAATCCACCAAGCCCACCAGCCATTTCCCATGAGGTGATTGGTGGCGAGGCCGCGTTGTCCATGGCATTTGGCTGCCCATGCCGGGAAACGTTTCCGCAGATCCAACCCTTCCCAATCCTTCACGCCACGCCAGCGGGACCAGACTGCAGCGGTTGGGTGCTCTTCATTCCGCCGCCACCAGCCTTCTTGGCGAGCGAGCAGGGCAGCGACTCCGGAAGCATCTATGACCCAGCGGGTCGTATAGGTTTTGGGTTCGCCATCCACTTTGGCGTTGATGGTTTGCCGGCCTCCAGATTGAAGTTCGATCTTGCTGACAGTCGCGGGACGGACGAGTTCTGCCCCGTTAGCCACCGCGTTCTGCAGCACCTCTTCATCCAAGGTGGAACGATCTACGAGATAGGCTGGGACACGAGACCAATACTTACCGCCGATCTCTGAGCAGTCGGCGATGGTTTTGGCATCGTCATTACTGAACCAAAAACGCAAGCCATGCTTGGTGAGATGCGACTGGTTGAGGTGTCGGGTGAGACCGAGGATACGTGTCAGGAAGTAAGTGCTGATCTCAATGGTGGCCTCACCGACACGACGCTTATGCTCATCCCGTCGATCGAGGATGAGCACTTTCAGCTCCGGATTCTCCTGTTTCAGAATGAACGCCGAGGCGGCGCCGGCCAAGGCGCCACCCACAACGATAACATCATATTCTGAGTCAGCAGAGGGACTGTTCACAAGGTTAGCCTAGTCAACCCGACTCGGGTTGATGTCGATTTTGTTCACTTTGCCATCAGCGCAATCCAGCCATATCTCGCCGATTTTCACATCTTTGCTGCCTTTGAGTTTGGCTGCCCAGAGAGAGATTTTCCAAACTGGATCAACGGCCGGACCGCGTTCCAGTTTCATCTCGGAAGCGGTGATTTTGAGATTCTCCAAGATGGGTTCTTTGAGGGCGATTTTCAGCGCTTTGTCGGAATCGGTCTTCAGTTTTTTGGTATCAAGGACGTTGTCCTTGTCGGTGATGGGTTCGAGCAGGCGGAAGGGGCGTTTGACGGTCATCATCTTGCCAGCGCCGAATTTGACTTCCACGGCCTTCATAGTGGCGGTCTCGTCGCGATAGACGACATACCAGACATTCGGGGTAGTGGTGCCGATGGATTTTTCGGAACGGATCTGAACGACTTTGTCCTTGGCCTGCTCGCCGATGTGCTTGTTGCCCAACTTGGCCAGCTCAAAGGCGGTTTCATCCTTGGCGGAGGCGGAGCACAGTCCAATCGCCATGGTGATAGTAATCAAGGGAGTTACCCAGTGACGAAACAAAGCTGTCATTCTCATGGGCGTAAGGTAGCGCAGGTATTGTGCCGTAACAATCTTGAAAACGGATACAGGGCCGATGGGGCCTAGAGATAGGTGCGTAATTTGGGCCAAAGGAGGAACTTTACTGCCCAGATAATGACCCCGGTCAAAATAACGATGGCCACCCATTTTACTGCCGTCATAGCGGGATTCGCTGATGACGGCTGTGAATCATCCGACTCATCTTCTTCACTTTCAGAGTCTGCGGCACCGTAAGAAGTCTTCTTTTCAGCGAGCATGATCTGCTCGACGCGCCATTGGATATAGGTGGCTTTGGTCTTGTTCTCGTCCCCCTGGCATCGCGCGAGTGCCTTGGTCCAAAGGCCATCGTTGATACGGCCTTCACGCAGCTCATCGGCTACGGCCTGATAGTATTTTTCATCGTCCATGAGGTGGTGAC
>CAZRGY010000054.1:8534-13604 GCA_964599715.1 uncultured Verrucomicrobiota bacterium
ATCAGCTATACGGGATGCCAGCCGGACTGAAAAGAATTTAACTAACGGGCACTGGCAGTGGTTGCCGGTTTCTTATGCCGGACCTTCAACATGACGGGGAAAGATGTCTGCAACCCCTGACTCCCGGAAGTGGCACGGGCAGATTTTACGACTACCTGACAAAGGCGGTCCGTTTCTGGGACCCATTTAAAAGCCATCAAAAAGATTTCCCGCTCATCTTCGCCAGCCCGGATCTGGACACCATTCAAGCCGACATTATCAACGATGACGCCATGAGGCAGGTTGTCCATGTCGAGGTTCACCAGATTGGTTTCGCCATTGCGTTGCACTTTGATATTGGCGCTGACGGTCTCGCCCGGACTGATGATGATCTCCGGGATGACCTGACTGCCGATGGTCACGGTGGTAGTGTTTGTTGGCACCAACGAGAGCAAAAATTTGGGGGCCGGCGCCAGTTTGATCGTCCCCAAGCTGCTTACAGTGCGAGTGACTTCTTTGCCGTCAATCACAGCAGAAGCGACGACATGGGCATTAGTCGATTCATTCATGGCGGGAGCTTTGGCATCGGGTAGGGCGTAGATTGTGCCTTCCGCAGCGAAATGACCCGCTTGCACGACGATAGGTGACGAGGAGTAAAAGCCGGGTGGAAGGTCTTTCACTTCAACCCGCACTTCGCCTTCAAAGCCATCGAGTCGATCCACTTCAACAGTGATGCCGCGGCCATTGCCGGGAGGGACGCTAGGATTCTCACCGGCTATGCGCACCCGGAAATCTGGCATAGCCGGACGGATGGTGAGTTGATAATTGTTGAGGTTGCCGTTGATGCCGCGACTGTCACTGATGCGCGCAAGATAGGTGCCGCTTCTGGGTGGTGTGAAAAGCAAACGCGAGTCGCTGCCCAGATCGCGCATAGGGTCATCGTCATTCTCGAAATTAAGGGTGAAACTGGGCAGGCCATTGGGGACAAGCTTGGTTCCGGGAGGATGCGGTTCCACAGTGTAAAACGGTTCGTATAAAGCATGTGAGGCGGCCGTGGTGCCGAAATAGGTGACGCGCTTGTTATTGCGGAAATACATCTGGAAACCAGAGTCCGGACCAAAAGGCCAGCGGTAGAGTTTGCAGACTTCTCCTGCCATGTAGAGGTATTGGTTCAACTCCATTTCTTCCCAGAATTCGGTGCGGACCTCGACAGCGGTAGGGTCAACCGTACGCGCTGATTTGTTCCACGAATCACGCGTGGCTTGCAGCAGGACACTAGGCACGGGGCGGCCGTCTGGATATAAGACCTCGATCTTGGTGTCCGCCAATGAACCGCGTTGTGCAGCGAGGGTTTCGAGCATCAACGGCTTGCCTTCCTGAGCTTCGAAACGAAAGACATCAGTGTCAGCTTCGCCGATCTTTTTGCCCGCTTCCAATACGCCACTGATGGCCACCGGGAGCTGCACGTTACGAGCTTCAGCGGGCGAATCGTTCGGCTCATTTTCATTCTCAACGCGCCATTCCTCAGCGAGCACCTTCAACGGGATGCGACTGCGGAAATCATCGGGCAGGGGAACTGCGGTCTCGCCTTTGCTCTTGGCGGTGACTTCAACCGCTGGGAATGCATGCAGATGTGCTCCAAGCAGCGTTACCTTGGAAGTTTTGCCGACTTCTACCGTATTGGGGTGCAACAAGGTGACGAATGGCAGTTCGCCCATAGAGAGCCGATAAAATTGTTCCTTGGATGTGCCCAAAGTGGAATCTGAAACTTCCACCCGATAAGTACCGCTTTGCTTAAAGGTATGGATGAGAAAAGCGTCTTCACCCGGCATCAAAGGCAGGGCGGTATCGAGCAGGTTTCCCTTGTCATCAAAGAGACGCAAACGGGGACTGGGGATACCTGAAGCAACGGCTTTGACTGCGAGTTCAAATACGATTTCCTGACCTGATTTGACTTGGAATTCATAGAGGTCTGTATCGCCTAGAGGAGAGAGTTCTCCCCAAACTCCGACGGGCAGGGAAGGCAATACTGTGACCTCGTTCGCCGCTTCGGAAATCTGCGGCAGCACATCCACGTAGAGCTTGATGCGGGGGCTTTCACCTTGGGGATTGATCGCAGACAGTTCGATGGCTTTTCGAGGGGCTTGCTCGGAAACCGATAGCTCCACCCAAAGCATCGTTGCGGTGGGTTTGGGTTCAGTGAGCAAGCTGACTTTGACTTCAGACGAATGCGATTTGATGGCGCTCACATCGACCAGATCTTTGCCGAGGAGCTTCACCTTCTGGGTAAGCCCGCGCTGGAGACCGCGGAGTTCTGCGCGCTCCAAGGTGGGTTTGCTGGGCATTTTCTTTTTGGCATCGGCCGCACTCAATTGGGTGACACATAACAAGGCTAGGACTAAGCCAGCGATATATTGAAAACGTGTAATATTCATGGCGCTGACTGAGTTTGATTAAGCTGGGAGGCGGCGGTGAGCACTTCACCAGAGCTGGTCTGGTAGCGTCCGAAGCTGCCATCAAGACGTCCTACGATAATCTGCTGGCCGGCTTGACCGAAGGTGATGCCCGGGGCCCAATCGGATTGCTTTTCGAGAATCCGGATCTCACGCATGGGGCGGAAATCCCAGAGCTTCACAGTGCGGTCTTCAGCCGTGGAGACCAGCCAGCGACCATCGGGCGAGAAGGCTAGATTCAAGATGGCTCCTTCATGGCCAAATTTGGAGTAGAGCAGGGGGTTGGTGGTCTCTGCGGCTTGTACACTAACTTCCCAAACACGGATGCGGCTATCTACACCCGCTGCAGCCAGACGTTTGCCATCCGCGCTAAAGGCGACGCAATAAATCTCCTTCAACGACTGGCTTAAGGTGTCGCGCCGCTCGCCGCTGGCGACATCCCAGAGTTTGACGGTGCGATCTGCACTGGCACTGGCGAGGAGTTTTCCATCCGGACGGAAATCGAGGTCATAGACACAGCCGTTGTGTCCTTTCAAGGTTCGCGCTTCTTTACCCGAAGCGATATCCCACAAGATGATTTTTTGGTCGTAGCCACCTGAAGCCATCAAACGTCCGTCGGGAGATACGGCGACAGCATAGAGCGCATCCAGATGACCTTCGAAAATTTGGATCTGCTTGCCGGTGGCGACATCCCATTGGCGAACTTCACCGAACAAGCCAGTCTGCCCGGCGGCAGCAAAGACGTATTTGCCATCACGAGAAAAGGCGACTGCATTCACGGAGCCAGTATGTCCACTGAGGGTATGCTTGGGGGCAGGGCTGCCGGGTGTAAATAGCTCAACCTCACCATAGCGGGCCACGGCAATCAGACCCGCGGTTTCTGACCAGGCGACAGATTTGATAGCGCGCCGGGGTTCCTTCTTGGGAGCGATATCAGGCACCTGCAATTCCTTGCGTGAAGCCATCGCTTGAGCGGGCGGTTTGGCACCCGCATCGATCCAGGAACGGATGAGAGTGATCTGTTCTTTGGGCAGATGAGGGTTCTTACCGGGAGGCATGAACTGGTTTTTGCCCTTTTTACCAGAGCGTCCTTCCAGAAATTTCACAAGCAAGCTATCGCTGGAATTGCCGGGCGTGATGGCGTCCCCGGTTTTGCCGCCTTTGAGCAAGGTATCGTAGGATTCCAACACGAGGTCTCCATCCGGTTCTTGGGCGGCATGACACTCCACGCACTGTTTCTGAAAGATGTCGTGGACGGCGGCGTAATCGGGTATAGCCCCGAAAGCAGGCACGCTAAAAGCCAAGCCAATGATGCTGGCCAGCCGGATTGCCGCGTGTTTAAAACGGAGATTCATGCGATGATTTCAGCGTGCCGGTCACGCTGCTCATCCGCAATAGAGAATCATGCGCGGGCAGATGTAATTTTCTCTCCCGCAGGTCTTTGAGGGTCAGTTCATACGCCTCCCGCTCCTTGTCATGCTTTCAGTCGGTCAGGAAAAGCAGCTTGTGATGGTTCTCATTCCAAGTCTGCAAATACTGGCTTAAGGTTGCAGTGGCTTTTTGGATGCTCTTGAACTTGGTCTGGCGAAGTTTGTCCTGACTGAATAGAAGTGGTTTAGCTCTGCTGACATACTGACTTGTACTCTGTGTTTGAGGGGCGTAGTTTGAGCGGATGCCTGAAGTTGGATTAGCGCAGCTGGCCCGAACCGCATTGAAAGTGGCGCAAGCGGTATTACCCAAGCATCGCAGCCGTTTCTCCAAGAAGCAGTTCACCCAACCGCAACTGCTCGCACTACACTGTATCATGCGGTTTGAGGACTGGACCTATCGTGAAGCCGAAGTGCGGTTGGCCGAGCATCAGGAGTTGCGCCGGGCCTTGGGCTTACAGAGTGTGCTCGACCACACGACGGTTTATCGCTTCCTGCGCCGACTCAAAGAGGAGGACCTGACCAAGGTTCTGGCCGGAGTCGTCAAACGCTTTCCACGCTACAAGGGCCGACGCAGCATCGTGGCTATTGACGCGACCGGGTTGGCTCCAGGTGCCATCAGCACGTTTTTCATCCACCGCCGTCAACAGCATGGTCAGCAGCCCATGTCCCGGCGGTATTGGCTCAAATGGCTGGTGGTGGTGGATGTCAGCCGTCATCTGCTGCCGGCACAGGCCGCGCATGCCGGTCCGGTCAATGACTGTGCCCGGTTGCCCGCTTTGATTGAACAGGCCCGGCAGCTTGTTCCAGTGCATGTGGTGCTGGCGGATGCGGAGTTTGACAGTGAGCGCAATCATCAGCATATCCGCCTGCAGATTGGTGCCCAGTCGGTCATTCCGGCCAAACACGGGCGGCCGGAATGGAAAATCACGGGTATCAGGGCAAAGATGAGGGAAGACTTTCCCAGACGGCTTTATCGCCACCGGATTCAGATCGAGAGCGTCTTTTCGATGATCAAACGAAAGCTGTCAGGACGGGCTCCGGGACGAAGCCTGCTGACTCAAAGGCTCTCTCAGTCTGACCTTCAACCTCTACCGCCTCTAGCGGCTTCAGCCATCTCCTTAGGATGTCAACAGAGCTAAGCGGTTTCATAAGTCCAAAACAGCCGATTCCAGATGTCTTAGGCCTTCAGAATCCTGAGCAAACCAGCA
>CAZRGY010000055.1:0-13562 GCA_964599715.1 uncultured Verrucomicrobiota bacterium
ATCATCCGCTTCCGCACCTTGGCCGACCGTTTCGTCGGCGGCGATATCAAAGCTTCCCTGAACGGAAGTGTTCCTGGTATGGGGGACATGCTGGTTACTATCACCGCCCTCGCGCTCGCCACCCTCTTCTGCTGGTATCTCCACCGGAAGAAGATTTTCCTGCGGCTCTGACGACATTTTCCCCATTCCTCTACGTCCTCGTTCTCGTCGTCGTCCTCGATCCCTTTGCCACGAACAGTTTCCCATTGCCGCCCCGGCGCACCTCGCTTTATCGTGAAGTCATGGCCCTGCATTCATTCCGTACTCTGGCCTGCACTTTGGCGATGGCCCTGCTCTCGCTTTCCCCCCGCCTTGCCTCAGCAGCCTCGGTGGCTGGAGAGGACTGGCCGCAATTCTTGGGACCTCGCGCCAATGGTATCTCGCTCGAGACCGGCCTGCTCAATGCCCTGCCCAAAGATGGCCCCAAAAAGATTTGGTCCCTGAAGATCGGCACCGGTTACAGTGCCCCTTCCGTGCGGGGCAACCGCTTGGTGCTGCATCATCGGCTCGGCAAGGAAGAGATCATCGAATGTTTCAATGCAACCACCGGGGCTTCCACCTGGCGCTACGCCTACCCCTGTAACTACACCGACCCTTACGGCTATAACAACGGCCCGCGCTGCACCCCGCTCCTCACGGAAGACCGCTGCTACACCTTCGGCGTGGAAGGCAAACTTCTCTGCCTCGATCTCGCCACCGGAAAAATGGTTTGGGAACGTGACACCGCGAAAGATTTCCAGATCCCCGAGGCTTTCTTCGGTGTCGGCAGCACGCCGATCTTGGAAGGCGGCCTGCTCATCGTCATGGTCGGCGGGCAACCGAACTCAGGCCTGGTCGCTTTTGATCCCGCCACCGGCAAGACCGTCTGGGAAAGCGTGGGCGCCAAGAACTGGGAAGGACAGCCGATGTATGATTGGCCGGGCGAGCGGTTGGTCCGTTGGGTTCCCTATGAAAAGCAGGCCAGCTATTCCACTCCCGTCGCCGCGACTGTGCATGGCAAACGCACCGTATTCGCGCTCACCCGCCAAGGCCTCGTCTCACTCGAGCCAAAAACCGGTGAAGTAAATTTCAGCCGCTGGTTCCGTTCCGGCTTGAATGACTCCGTCAACGCCGCCAACCCCATCGTGGTGGATGATTTCGTCTTCATCTCAGCCGCTTACTATCGCATCGGCTCCGTGCTCCTCCAGGTGAAACCGGACGGTAAATCCTTCGAGCAGGTCTGGCGCAGCCCCAATGAACTGCAAGGCCGCCCACCGCCGCCGGATCAACGCGGCACACCAGCGCTAGAGATCCACTGGACCACACCCATCTATCACGAGGGCAATCTCTACGCCTTTAGCGGACGCAATGAACCCGATGCCCGCTTCCGCTGTGTGGAACTGAAAACCGGCCGCGTTCTCTGGGACCGGGATGAAAGCTGGGGCAAAGGCCATGGCAAGCAACCGGATGTCTTTGGTCGCGGCTCCGCCATCATGGCGGATGGCAAATTGATCGTCCTGGGCGAAGGCGGATTGCTGGGCATCGTCAAGGTGAACCCCGAGAAGCTGGAAGAAGTCTCCCGCTGGCAGGTGCCCGAGCTTCATTACCCCTGCTGGGCTGCTCCCGTGCTCTCCCGCAAGCGCCTCTACCTGCGCTCTGAAGACCACTTGGTCTGCTTCGACTTCAGCGCCAAGCAATAGCACTCCCTCTTGAAGCCGCGCTGAGACAGGCAGTCTTGGACAATAAAAAAGCCCGCTCAGATTGAGCGGGCTTTTTGAATATCTATCGCGAGTGCTTACGCAGCAGCGTCAGCGGCCTTCTTCTTCTTGGCGGCCTTCTTCTTCGGCTTGGCTTCGGCAGCAGGTGCTTCCGGAGCGGCTTCAGCAGCTGGCGCAGCTTCGACCGCGGCAGGAGCCGGGGCCACAGCTTCCACGAACTCGAGGATGGCCATCTGACCGGCATCGCCCTGGCGTTGGCCGAGCTTCACGATGCGGGTGTAACCACCAGCGCGGTCCTTGTGCTGCGGGGCGATCTCCGTGAAGAGGATCTTGACCGCGTCTTCCTGATTCTGGAGGGAAACCGACTGACGGCGCGAATGGAGGGTGTCCTTCTTGCCTAGCGTCACCATCTTCTCGGACACAGAACGGTCCGCGCGGGCTTTCGCCAGCGTCGTGGTGATACGCTTGTGAATGATCAGGCTGCAAACCATGTTGGTGAGCATCGCGTTACGATGCGTGCCTGTGCGGCCCAGTTTGGCCGTGCGTTTACGATGTCGCATACTGCAATTTTCCTTAAGCTAAAGTCTTGTCTTCCTTGGGTGCTTCCAGCAAGGACGCATCCAAGTTCATTCCGAGCATCAGGCCGAGGGCCTGCAGCTTGTCCTTGATCTCGTTCAAGGACTTCTTGCCGAAGTTACGATACTTCAGCATCTCCGCCTCGGTCTTCATGGCCAACTGGCCGACCGTGGTGATATTCGCATTGTTCAGGCAGTTCGCCGCACGGACGCTGAGCTCGATCTCGTTCACGCTCATGTTGAGCAGCTTGCGCATCTTCGTCTTCTCTTCGTCCTGCTTGTCCACCACTTCTTCGAATTCGACGGCGTTCTTGTCGTAGCCGACGAACACGTCCAAGTGATGTTGCAAGATGGCGGAGGCCTGGGTCAAAGCGTCGTCCGGCGTCAGACGGCCGTCCGTGGTGATCTCGATCACCAAGCGGTCATAGTCCGTGCGCTGACCGACACGCGCCGCTTCCACATTGTAACGCACGCGCGTCACCGGGGAGAACAGCGAGTCGATGGCGATCACGCCGATGGCCTGATCAGGCTTCTTGTTCTCGTCACCAGGGCAGAAACCACGGCCCACCTTGACTTCGAACTCCATCGCGAACTTGCGCTTCTTGTCCAGCGTGCAGATGACCTGCTTCGGGTTCACCAGCTCGACGTTCTGGTTGAGCTCGATGTCCTCAGCGAGAACGGCGCCTTCCTTGTTCACATTCAGGAGCAAGGTCTGCGGTTCGCGGCTGTGGGCCTTGAAAGAAATCTTCTTCAGGTTCAGCACGATGTCCGTGACGTCTTCGACGACACCTTCCACCGTGGTGAACTCATGCATCGCGCCGTCGATCTTCACGGACGTGATGGCCGCACCTTCCAAGGAGGACAGCAAGACGCGGCGAAGCGAGTTGCCGATCGTGTGACCGAAACCGGTTTCAAACGGCTCCGCCACGAACTTGGCATAGGTGGGAGTGGCTGTTGACTCATCTTTGGTCAACCGCTTGGGCATTTCAAAACGACCTAAACGTACTGGCATAGTTTTTTAATGAACGATTTTAATCTGGTCTCCGGCGGGGTTATTCCCGCACCGCCAGAGACCCGTATAATCGTTTTCAGGGTTGCGCCCCTTGCGGGGCATTGGGACTAGCGGGAATAAAATTCGACGACGGCCTGCTCGTTGGCGATCGGCTGGATGTCTTCACGCGAAGGGATTCGCATGATCTTGCCTTGGAACGCCTCTTTGTTGAGCTGGACCCAATCCGGCACCAGACGGCTGGTGGAGGACTCCAGACCGCGCGTGGCGAGCTGGCGGGAAACCGTGTTGTCCTTGATCTCGATGACGTCGTTCACCTTCAGTGCCGCAGAGGGCACCGTCAGCTTGCGGCCGTTCACCTTCACGTGGCCATGAGCCACCATCTGGCGCGCGGCCGGACGGGTAGCGGCAAAGCCGAGATTGAAGATCACGCTGTCGAGACGGGTCTCGAGCATTTGCAGCATGGTCTCACCGGTCACACCACGACGGCGCAGCGCCTTCTCATAGATACCGCGGAACTGACGTTCCAACAGACCGTAGTAGTAACGCAGCTTCTGCTTCTCCATCAAACCGAGACCGTACTCGGTGAATTTGCGACGGGCCTTCGGGCCGTGCATGCCGGGCGGAAAATTACGGCGCTCCAAATATTTCGACGGGCCGAAGATCGGCGTGCCGAAACGGCGGCTGATGCGGGTGCGGGGTCCTGTATAACGTGCCATACTCTGATTATTCTAAAGGTTACACGCGGCGTTTCTTGCGCGGGCGGCAGCCGTTGTGCGGCACCGGGGTCACATCTTTGATCGTGCTGATCTCCAAACCAATCGCCTGCAGGGCGCGGATGGCGGATTCACGGCCGGAGCCAGGTCCCTTGACCTTGATCTCCACTTCGCGAAGACCGTGGGCCATGGCTTGGCGGGCGGCATCTTGCGCCACCTGCTGGGCGGCGAACGCCGTGCTCTTACGGGAGCCGCGGAAGCCAACCTTGCCGGCGCTGGACCAGCCGATCACGTGACCTTGCATGTCCGTGATGCTGACCAAAGTGTTGTTGAAAGTGGCCAGGATGTTCGCGACACCAATGGCGATATTCTTGGAACCCTTCGCCTTGATGATCTTCTTGGCAGCCAAGTCCTCACCGAGCAACTCGGCGGCAGTCGGCGCGCTGACCGCGGCGACGATACCAGAACCTTCAGCCGGCTTCTCAGCAGCGGCTTCGGCTTTCTTGGACGCCTTCTTGGCAGGTTTCGCTTCAGCAGCGACAGGTGCGGCAGCAGCTTCAGGAGCGGCGGCCTCGACGGCTGCGGGCTTGGCTGTCTTCTTGGCAGCCTTGGGAGTTTTCGATTCTTCGGCCATACTAATTATTCTTTAATGGATGCCAGCCTTGGCATTCGGGTTGCGCTGCACACCAACCGTGCGGCGAGGTCCCTTACGGGTGCGGGAGTTCGTCTTGGTGCGCTGCCCCCGGACGGGGAGACCGCGGATGTGGCGGACGCCACGATAGCACTTGATACCCTGCAAGCGCTTCAGATTCATACCGATCTCGCGGCGCAGGTCGCCTTCGATCACGTACTTGCCTTCTTGAATGGCATGCACGATTTGCGACATCTGCTGCTCAGTCAGATCCTTCGCCCGGATGGCGGGATCGATGGCGGCGGCGGCGAGGACCTCCTGCGCGTTCACCGGACCGATGCCGTAGATGTAACGGAGCGCAATATCGATGCGCTTGTTGGCCGGAATATCAATACCAATAATGCGAGGCATAGCTTAACCCTGTTTCTGTTTATGGCGCGAGTTGCTGCAAATCACTCGGATAATACCCTTCCGCTTCACGATTTTGCAGTGCTCGCAAAGTTTTTTAACTGACGCGCGTACTTTCATATCAAATCTTGTTCAAACTTTTCACCCGCCCTTTCGACATGTCGAAAGGCGTCATCTCTACTGTCATCCGGTCGCCGGCCACCGCTTCTTTCACCTGCTCCAGCAGGCGTAATGGCGTGTGGGCCAGAATCGTATGGCCGTTGGGCAGCTTCAGATGAAACAGCCCAGCGGCCAATCGTTCGGTCACGATGCCTTCAATTTCGATGGCATCTTCTCCGGCCACGTCAAAATCTCCGGTTCCCCGTCAGTCACCAGCACCGTGTGCTCAAAGTGCGCTGACGGCATCCCGTCCTGGGTCAACACCGTCCAACCGTCATTCAGACGCTTGGTCTTTGCTACCCCGGCATTCACCATCGGCTCAATCGCCAAGGTCATGCCCTTTTTCAACTTAACATCACCGCACCGGTCCACGTAGTTCGGGATCTGCGGCTCTTCATGCAATTTCCGCCCGACCCCGTGCCCTACATATTCCCGCACGATGCTAAATCCATGCGCCTCGACATGCGTTTGAATCGCACGCGATATGTCCACCACCCGGTTGCCCAGAATGGCGCGCGAAATTCCTTCATACAAGGCCTGCTCGGTGACATCAATCAATTTTTGCGACAAAATATCACAGCCCCCCACCGGGACGGTGCGGGCATTGTCACCGATAAAACCTTCATAGACCACGCCGACATCCAGACTGATGATATCCCCGAACTGCACCCGGCGGTCTCCCGCCAGCCCGTGAACCACTTCTTCGTTCACCGAGATGCAGATCTGACACGGATACTTGTGGTATCCCAGGAACGCACTCTTGCCACCGTAATGGGCGATCCTGCGTCCCGCGTATTCATCCACTTCCCGGGTGGTCATACCCGGAGCGATATACGCTGCCACCTCGCTCAGAACCTGCGCTGCGACCCCACCTGCGGCCCGCATGCCTGCCTGTTCTTTTTCGCTGGCGGCAATCATCGTTCAGTCTATCAGCGTTCCAAAGAGCAACCGTACCCGCCGTTCGGGTCCGTCCTAAAAATTACTAGAAGCGACCCCGCAAACGGCCACCCTTCTTCAGGAAGCCATCGTAGTGGCGCATCAAAAGGTGCGATTCAACCTGCCGCATCGTGTCCAGCATCACGCCGACCAAGATGAGCATGCCCGTGCCACCGAAGAAGTTCGCCACTTCGTGCGGCATGTTGATGAACCGGTTCATCAGCAGCGGGATCACCGCGATCAAAGTCAGGAAGACCGCGCCCGCGAGCGTGATACGGCTCATCGTGTTGTGCAAAAATTCCGTCGTCTTCGGCCCCGGACGCACACCCGGGATATATCCACCGTTCTTCTTCAGGTCATCGGAGATCTGGATCTCGTTGAACTGGGTAGCCACCCAGAAATAGGAGAAGAACAAAATCATCAGGCCGAAAATCAGCATGTAGCTGAATGACATCGGGTCGAACAACATCGCCAGATCCGTGAACAGCTTCATGTCAAACCGCTGGCCGATGTTCGAGAACAAGGCCCCCGGGAACATCAGGATGGCCTGGGCAAAAATAACGGGCATCACCCCCGCGTAGTTCACCCGCAGCGGCATGAACGAGCTCTGGCCGGCATAGACCTTACGGCCCACGGCGCGCTGCGCATATTGCACCGGTATCTTCCGCTGCGCCTGCGTCACTGCGATGATTCCGGCCACCACCATGAGCAGCACCAAAATCAGGGCAATCCCATGGAACAGGCCAAACTTCGCCGGATCGTCACCGATCGGAGAGAACATGATCTGCAGATCGCGCACCGCGAATGGCAAGCGGGCCAAGATGCCGATGGTGATCACCAAGGAAACACCATTACCGATGCCCCGCTCCGTGATCTGCTCACCGAACCACATCAGCAACAACGTGCCGATTGTCAGTACCAAAGTGGTTTGGATGCGGTACCACCACAAGTTCTCATACAGCACGAGATGCCCTTGGAAACCAGGCAACACCTTCTCGGCATTCTCCCAACCCAAGGTCATGAAGATACCCTGCCCCAAGCACAGCACTACTGTGAGGTAACGGCCATACTGGATGATTTTTGCCCGTCCGCCCTCTTCCCGCGCCAACTTGCTGAGCTGCGGGATGACGGCCGAGAGGAGCTGGATGATGATCGTCGCGCTGATGTAGGGCATGATGCCCAAAGAACCGATCGCGCACTTCTCCAACGCACCACCCGTGAACATGCTGTACATCCCGATCAGGCCACCCTGATTCTCGGAATCCTGCATGAATTTGTACAACGCCTGTCCGTCCAGACCCGGAATCGGGATCATGGCCACCAGACGGCACACCAGCAACACCAGCAGCGTGAAGAAGATGCGGGATTTCAACTCCGGCACCTTGAAGCTGTTGGAGAAGGTGTTGATGATATTCTTCAGCATGTACGGCAGGCGGGCTTGGAATTAATTACTTCTTGGCGTTCTGTGCAGAGAACTTGGCCGGCTGCACCTTCTTGGGCAGCGTCTCGCAGGACCCGCCCTTGGCCTCGATCTGGGCCTTGGCCGTGGCGCTGAAAGCACTGACAACCACCGTCAGTTTCTTCGTCAGTTCACCCTTGCCCAAAATCTTCACACCATCGCTGGTGCCATTCGCCAGACCGGCGTCGCGGATGGACTTCTCATCCACGCGGGCACCGTCTTCGAACTGGTTCAGGGAAGAAAGATTCACCGGCGAGTAGCTCACCTTGAACGCGGTGTTGTTAAAACCACGCTTCGGGATACGACGGATCAAAGGCATCTGACCACCCTCGAAACCGGGGCGGATCGAGCTACCAGAACGGGCGGACTGGCCCTTGCCACCGCGACCGCTGGTCTTGCCGTGGCCACTGGACTCACCCTGACCAAGACGCTTACGGCGATGCTTGGCACCGGGACGGGGTTTCAAATCATGCAAACGCATAGTATCAACAAAGAAAGATTAGACTGCAGGTTGAGCGGCCTTCACGGCACGGCCGCGGGCTTTATAGATTTCCTCACGCACCCGGAGCTGCTGGAGGGCGGCGAGCGTGGCCTTGGCCACATTGGCGGCGTTCGAGGAACCCAGAGACTTGCTCAGGATGTCTTTGATGCCGACGGATTCCAACACGGCACGAACCGTCTTGCCGGCGATGATGCCGGTACCGGGCGAGGCCGGACGCAGCAGCACTTTTGCCCCGCCGAAAGCGGAGAACACTTCATGCGGGATGGTCGTCCCGTTCATGGAGATGCCCATCATGCGGGAACGGGAAACTTCGCCGCCCTTGCGGATGGCATCCGCCACCTCACCGGCTTTGCCGAGACCCAAGCCCACCTTGCCCTGCTTGTCACCCGTGACAATCAGCGCACTGAAGCTGAAACGGCGGCCACCCTTGACGACCTTGGAGGAGCGGTTGATGAAAATCACCTTCTCCACCACTTCGGTCACGGTTTTGCCGTCGATGGTTGTCCCTTCCGTCGGCTGATCGGACTGACGGGGGCGACGCGGACCACGCGGCCCACGGTTGCCACCAGGACCCCTGTTATTTGCTGGACGATTGGTTTGTTCTGACACAGTCAAGCTCCGTTAAAAGTTAAAATTGCAGACCGGCTTCACGCGCGGCATCCGCCAACGCCTTCACCTTGCCATGATACCGGGCGCCGCTGCGGTCGAACACGACCAGCTTGATGCCCTTGGCGATGGCCGCTTCCGCAGCCAGCTTGCCGATGACCTTCGCACTCTCCGCATTGGCCGCGAGCTTTTCCCGGTCGGGTACGCTCTTGGTCAACGTCGTGATGGAGGCCAACGTGTTGCCCACGCTGTCATCGATGAACTGGACGTGGATGTTACGACCGGTGAAACGCACACTCATGCGTGGACGTTCCGTCGTCCCCACCACTTTCTTGCGCATGCGCCAGCGGCGCAGCTTCTCCAGCTTATATTTCTTGTCTGTCCTCATACTATTTCCAGTCACGGTCTTTGCCGTAACCTATTTATTCACTAAACCAAATTATTGGACCGTCTTGCCTTCCTTGCGGATGACCTTCTCGTCCGAGTAACGGACGCCCTTGCCCTTATACGGTTCCGGCGGGTAGAAGCTGCGGATCTCGGCGGCCACACGGCCCACGGTTGCCTTGTCCGGACCTTCGATGATCACCTTGGTGTTCTCTTCCACCGTCACCTTCACCTGCTCCGGGATGGAGTAGTTGATCGGGTGGGAGTAACCCAAAGTCAGGTTCACAACCTTGCCCTGGACGGCGGCTTTGAAACCGACGCCTTGGATCTCCAGGCGCTTCACGAAACCGACAGCCACGCCCTGAACCATGTTGTTCACCAGCGAGCGGCTCAAGCCGTGCAAAGCCTTGGATTCCGCGGTCTCGTCCTTGCGGTTGACCACGAGCGTCTTGTCCTTCACCTCGATGGACGTCCGCTTCGGCAGTTCCATGGAGAGCTTGCCCTTCGGACCTTCGACCGAAATCTTTTGTCCCTTCACCTCGACTTTGACCTTGTCGGGGATGGTGACCGGTAGTTTGCCAATACGTGACATATCAGGATTAAGTTACAGGTTACTACCAGATGAAGCAGAGGAGTTCTCCGCCCAAGTTTTGCTTGCGGGCATCCACCCCCGTCATCACGCCCTTAGACGTGGAGACGATGGCCACACCCATTCCGCCCAACACGCGCGGCACCTCGCTGGAGCCCACGTAACGGCGCAGACCAGGACGGCTGACGCGACGCAAACCGGCGATGACCGCCTTGCGGCCTTGGAACTTCAGCTTCAGCTTCAGGCGCTTCACTTTCTCGCCTTCCACGCTGCAGTCCGTGATATAGCCCTCACGCTTCAGGATCTGCGCAATGTTTTCCTTCATCTTCGAATGCGCCAAATCCACGGAGGGCAGCAACGCCTGATTGGCGTTACGGATTTGCGTCAGCATGTCTGCAATTGGATCGCTCATATACTCTACTCTTTTACCAGGAGGCTTTCGTGACGCCCGGGATCAGGCCGTTCAGGGCCGCTTCGCGGAACGTCAGGCGCGAGCAGCGGAATTTGCGGAGGTAGGCGTGCCGGCGGCCGCTCATCGTGCAGCGGTTCACCACGCGCACCGGGCTGGCGTTCTTCGGCAGCTTCTGCAGGCCGGCGTAGTCGTGCTTCGCCTTCAGTTCTGCCCGCAACGCCGCGTATTTCTTCACGGTCGCCGCTTTCTTCTTATTCCGTTCGAGCCAAGATGCTTTAGCCATATTATCGTCCTTCAGAAAAAGGCATACCCATCATTTTCAGGAGGTCCAGCGCTTCCTCGTCCGTCTTGGCCGTGGTCACGATGGTGATGTCCATCCCTTGGGTGCGTTTGATTTTGTCGAGTTCGATCTCCGGGAAAATGGTCTGATCGGCCACGCCCAGGGAGTAATTGCCACGACCGTCGAACTTGCGCGGCGAGATGCCACGGAAGTCACGGATACGGGGCAGTGCGGCCGCCACCAGGCGGTCCAAAAATTCAAACATGACTTCACGGCGCAGCGTGACGCGGCAACCGATCTGCTGGCCTTCGCGCAACTTGAAGTTCGCGATGCTCTTCTTGGCCAGGTTGA
The DNA here is from genome assembly GCA_964599715.1 of uncultured Verrucomicrobiota bacterium. GTDB lineage: Bacteria > Verrucomicrobiota > Verrucomicrobiia > Limisphaerales > JAEYXS01 > JAEYXS01. Next base: position 10,754 of record CAZRGY010000055.1, read on the forward strand.
TCACCGGCTTGCGGCCCGTGATCTGCGTCAGGTCCTTCACGGCGTCTTCCACGGCACCCTTTTCCAGGGAAGCGCTCACGCCCATGTTGATGACGATCTTCTCGATGCGCGGGATCTGATGTACGTTCTTGTACTTGCGCTTCTCGAGCAACGCCGGCTTCACCGTCGTATGATATTTTTCGAACAATCTCGGCTTCATGACTTCAAATGGGCTTAGGCTTTGGCAGCGGTACCTTTGCGGGCGTCATAGACCTCGGCCTTCACCACGTTCGACACGTGGATGGAACCTTCGATCTCGATGATCGCGCCCTGCGGGTTTTGCTGGCTCTTGCGCAGGTGCTTCTTGACCATGGCGACACCTTCCACGATCACGCGGTTTTTGGTCTTGAGGATCTCTTTGACCTTGCCGCGGTTCGTGCGGTGTGCACCGGCGATGACCACCACTTCGTCGCCTTTTTTAACGTGAAACTTCGCCATAACTCAAATCACTTCAGGAGCGAGGGAGATGATCTTCATGAATTTCTTGTCACGGAGCTCACGGGCTACCGGACCGAAGATACGCGTCCCACGCGGGTTGTTTTCTTTGTCGATGATGACAATCGCATTGCTGTCAAAACGCAGGTAAGAACCGTCGTTGCGGCGCACGGCCTTGCGGGTCCGCACCACCACTGCGTTGACCACTTCGCCCTTCTTCACCGTACCGTCCGGGGCGGCCTCTTTGATATGGGCCTTGATCACGTCGCCCACCCGCGCATAGCGCTGGTTGCGGCCGAGCACGCCGATCGTCGCCGCCCGCTTGGCGCCGGTGTTATCGGCCACGTCTAAAATGGATCTTACTTGTAACATGGATCAAACTTTCAATTAGGCTGCGATCTCTGCGTCAGCGTTGCGTTCCACCACTTCCACCAGGCGCCACCGCTTGGTCTTCGAAAGCGGGCGCGTCTCCTCGATGCGGACGCGATCACCGACCTTCGCCTCGGACTTCTCGTCGTGCGCCACAAACTTCTTGTAGCTCGTCACGACCTTCTTGAACTTCGGATGCTGGAACCGGCGTTCCACACGGACAGTGATGGTCTTGGCCATCTTGTCGGAGATGACTTCTCCAGTGCGCTCTTTGCGCTGGGTGCGGGCTGTATTCTGTTCAGACATAGCAAATAGTTCTTAGGCGGCCTTGTTACGGAGCGTCGAGAGTTGCGTCTCGATCCGCGCGATATCACGACGCAGCGTGCGGATGCGCGACGGCTTCTCCAGCTGGCTGCTGGCCTGCTGCAGGCGCAGGTTGAAAATCTCCTGGCGCAAATCACGGCCCTTGGCCGTCAATTCCGCCACACTCAAATCTTTAAGTTCAGTCATCTTCATGGCCTCTGGTTCCTTTATGCCATCTTGTGGCGGGAAATGAAGCGGACGCTGATCGGCATCTTCGCCGCAGCCAGACGGAAGGACTCACGAGCCACCGCTTCCGGCACACCATCCACTTCAAACAAAATGTTACCCGGGCGGATCACGGCCACCCAGCCTTCGACGCCCGCCTTACCCTTACCCATTCGGGTTTCCAAGGGTTTCTTGGTGAAGGACTTGTCCGGGAAAATCCGGATCCAGACCTTGCCGCGGCGCTTCATGAAACGGGTGATGGCCACACGCGCAGCTTCGATCTGCTTCGCGTCGATCCAGCACCGTTCCAATGCCTGAAGTCCGTATTCACCGAACGCCACCGTCGCACCCCGTGAGGCCAGCCCCTTACGGCTGCCACGGTGCATCTTACGGTACTTCACTCTTGCGGGCATCATTGCCATATCAAATCCTCAGCTAAAATTACAGTTGTTCTTTGGCGACTTCTGCCGGGGCTTGGGCGGATTTTTCTTTCTTCATCTCGCCCTTGCAGATCCAGCACTTCACACCCAGCTTGCCGTAAAGCGTCTTCGCCTCGGCAAAGCCATAATCGATATTCGCACGCAGCGTGTGCAGCGGCACACTGCCTTCGTGGTATTTCTCCACGCGGGACAGTTCAGCACCACCCAAACGGCCGGAGCAGCGGATCTTGATGCCCGAGGCACCGAAATCCATCGCGGTCTGGACCGCTTTCTTCATCGCACGACGGAAGGAAACACGGCGCTCCAGCTGGATCGCCACGTTTTCTGCCACGAGCTGAGCGTCCGTCTCCGGGCTCTTGATCTCCTGGATGTCCACGTAAATATCTTTGCCGGTCATCAGGCTCAACTCTTCCTTGAGCTTGTCGATTTCCGAACCCTTGCGTCCGATCACCACACCCGGACGGGCCGTGAAAATCGTGATACGGCAACGGGTCGCGGCGCGCTCAATCTGGATCTTCGGCACCGAGGCCGATTCCAGACGCTTCTTCAGCAGGTCGCGGATGCTCCGGTCTTCATTCAGCAGGTTGCCGAAGTCTTTCTTGTCGGCATACCACTTGGAGCGCCAGTCACGGGTGAGCGGCAGGCGTAAGCCGATAGGATTTGCTTTTTGGCCCATAACTATTTCTCGTCTGAAACTACAATCTTCACGTGGCAACTCCGCTTCAGGGTCGGACCAGCCGAACCGCGGGCTTTCGGGGTGAAACGCTTCAGCGTACGGGCCGTCTGGGCCACCGCTTCGCGCACCATCAAAGTCTCCGGCTTCACGCCGTTGTTGTTCTCCGCGTTGGCGATCGCCGACCGCAAGGTCTTGGCCACCACCCGGGCGGATTTCCGCGGCACCACGGCCAGCACGGCTTGCGCCTGCAAAGCGGGCAGCCCCTGGATCTGGCGCACCACCTCGCGCATCTTCTGCGCGGACATGCGGATATTTTTGGTAA